>QHNU01000069.1:0-13249 GCA_003218525.1 Verrucomicrobiota bacterium | reverse complement strand
TCGGTCGCATGATTCCGCCAACCGGATCCTCTTCCGCCGTACCGGCGATTGCGACCGGCCTCCAAGTTTCTAACAAATCGATCGCGGTATTGCCGTTTCAAAACCTGAGCGACGACAAGGAAAACAGCTATTTCGCCGACGGTGTGCAGGATCAAATCCTGACCAATTTGGCGAAGGTCTCCGACTTAAAGGTGATCAGCCATACCAGCGTGCGCCAATATAAAAGCGGCGTGAACCGCAACCTGCGCGAGATCGGTCAACAGCTTGGTGTTGCCTATATCCTGGAAGGTTCAGTCCAGCGCGCCTCCGATCGACTGAGAATCAATGCGGAATTGATCGATGCCCGAACCGACACGCATATTTGGGCCGAAACCTACGACCGTAAGGCGGCTGACTTGTTCGCCATTCAAAGCGAGTTGGCGCAATCGATTGTCGGTCAGCTTCAGGCGAAGCTTTCGCCGGAGCAAAAGGCGGAAATCGAAACGCGCCCGACTCATGACCTTGTCGCGTTCGAGCTGTATGAGCAGGGAAAGGAAATCGTTGATAGCTATTTAAACGCTGAAGATGTGCGAACGGCCTTGCTGAAAGCGTTACAAGCGCTGGACGAAGCGACGAGTCGTGACTCCAATTTCGTACTCGCCTATTGCTACGCCACGCGTGCGCACGATCTTCTTTATTTCTTCGATCTCGACCCGGCGCCGACTCGCCTGCTCCTGGCTGAAGCAGCGGCCAAGGCTGCGTTACGTCTCCAGCCCGATTCAGCCGAAGCGCATTTTGCCATGGCTGACTACTATTTTCGTTGTCGCGGCGATTACGATGGCGCTCAACAAGAACTGGCAATCGCCCGCCGCGGTTTGCCAAATAGCACGCCTCTTTTCATTCTATCCGGCTACATCAATCGGCGACAGAATCATTGGCCCGAAGCAGAGCGGGATTTCAGCACGGCCGTCAGGCTCGATCCCCGTAATCCCAACGCCTACAACCTTCTGTCGGACACCTACGTGCTGAAGCGGCAGTTTTCCAAGTCAGTTTCGGTCTACGATCGGGTCTTGGCCGCGGGCGAACGCACACCGCTCGTTCGTTTTCGGCGAGCAGCAGTGGAGTTTTACGGCAGCGGCGACCCAAAACCGCTTCGCGATTTCTTGGCAGAAGCTCCTCTGGAGCTGGATTTCGCCGGTGGTTGGACACCAGTGCGCGTTTGGCTGGCGCTTATTGGTGGCAATTATGCCGAAGCCGAGCGGGTTCTGGCAGCCTCACCACGGCAAGATTTTCAGGATATCGACTTGAGCTTTTATTATCCAAAGGCCTGGTTTGAGGCGATGATCGGGCGCGCAAAAGGTGATACCGCGGCCGCACAAGCTGCGTTTGAAAACGCCCGGCTCATTTTAGAACAGCGATTAACCGTGAAACCGGAGCACGCGCGTACCTTGGCTGTCCTGGCCCAGGTCGATGCCAATCTAGGTCGAAAGGAACAAGCGCTGCGCGAGGCGGAGCATGCGGTGGAACTGATGCCGGTCTCGAAAGATATTTATGACGGCGTATTGGTGCTGGAGGGCCTGGCGCAAGTTTATACCTGGACAGGGGAACGCGATCGCGCAATCGAACTACTACAGAAGCTGGTAACGATGCCGGGGTATATCAGCTATGTTCGCTTGAAGACCTATCCCACTTGGAGTCCACTCCGAGGCGACCCTCGATTCGAACAACTCGTTGCTTCCATGGCTCCGAAATAACAGGGCAATAACCTGCTTGGACGCTGAGAGGTTTTAAATTGAGATCAGGGCTTGTTCGAGACCAAAGCCCGGTCACTCCCCTGCGGCATGTTTTGCACGTATTTCTGCCGTGCCGTACCTACTCGGTCCAGTAATTTTTGTTTTTTCGTTCGGACTCGCGCACCCGAACACCTTTTTGGCACCGTCTTTGTTGGAGAAGGTGTCACACGAAATCAGCTCGGTTCCGCTGCTCACCTGATCCCAGGAGCGCCTGGCTTGTGGTCAGATGACGGCGCTTCACGCGGGTCAAATCGCTTTAAGACCTGGCAACAAAGTGGGAACGCTGTCCACCTTCCCTCGCGCATTTACGGAGTTCTAGTCCGCGGCTGTGACTGGCTTTATTGTGGCGCAATCTCGGTCGTTGGTTGCTAGCTCTGCACTAGGGCACAGTAATCCGCCGAATCTCCCCTAAACTGACTGGAGGTGGACCAAAGCCCACATTTGAGACATAAAGCGCGCCATCGGGCCCCATGGTCATGGCGATTGGGAAGGAAGAGTCCTGAAGCGATAATTGTTTGCTTATCCGACGGATCGATTCGCACCACCTCGCCCGTGAAAGGGCGTCGGGAAATCGTTCGTGTAGTCGCCCCACTCGGCCGGGGCGTTGGTAAGGCACGGCGATCCGGCGGTGGCCTGACCGTGACTACACAAGAGCCATTTAGCATCATCCCGTCCCGCGCAGCTGATCAAAGGAGGAGAATAAACAGACTCGTTGTGTCTTTGCTGAATATTTGACTAGGTCTGCACATATCGAGGTAAGCTCATCTCATAAATATTCTAAGCCGACTTCGGTGTAGTCGCCCCGCTCTGTCGGGGCGCTGGAATGGCCATGAGGCACGGCGACAGAGCGCCGTGGCTACATAAGAGCTAGTTGTTAAATGGTTTCTATTCTCGGACGACTGCGATCACTCGGCTTGGGGGAAGGTCTGCTCGTATTTCTGCCGCGCAGCACCGACACGGTCCATTAGCTGCAAATGCGAAACATGCATGCCGAGAACGAGTGCACCAATTAATCCGAAATACATCAGTGCCATCAACCAGCGCTGTGCCGGTGCGACCTCGTAATATCGCTGTTCCTCCTCCGTTCGCTTCCGGAACAGTGAAACGATTCGTGGCAATGAGGCAAAGAGTAAAATCCAAACGATGAAGTTTGGATGGGTCCAGGCGAGCCACCCGAGTGCGGCGAATCCAGGCAGCCATAACCACGGCGACAATGCGCTGACGATCCGGCCACCATCGAGCATCCCAACTGGAGTGAGATTGAAGAGATTCAGGAAATAGGCCGACCAGCCGAGGGCGATGAGCAGGGGATAATTCAGAGCGAGCCCCAGCGCGTGACACGCCGCCGCGGCGAGCGAGCCGAGTATCGGGCCCCCGATGCCGACGCACGCTTCCATCCAGGCATTACGCGGCGCTTCTTTCAGCGCAATGAATGCGCCCATAAACGGAATGAACATCGGCGCGCTCACCGCCAGTCCGAACCACTTTGCCACGATTAAGTGACCGCACTCATGCAGAAGAAGGAGCAGGACAAATCCGAGCGCCCATTTCCAACCCCAGATGCTTGCGTAAACACCGACCATCAACACCATAGAGCCACCGGTCTTCAGCAGAATCGGCAAAATGAATTTGATTTTGGCGATGAACTTGAGGATGACGACGCCAATGACTCCGATCGGGCCAAGCGCTTTCTTAATCCTGCTCCCGAGCGATTCCGGCGGAGCCATTCTGCGCGCATCTATCGACTCCGAAATTAGTGCCATACAAGAAGATTCGACTAGATCGCGCTCCGGTGCAGGTCGCGAAATGCGCGGCCGAGATGTTCGAGGACATCACGCGGCAGCAAAGATTGTTCGCTTGCACCATTATTGAACAACGCCACCTCGGCCGAGCGGCCACAAACCCATGCCGCAACCCGCGCACTGTCGAACAAGGAGAGTTTTTGCCCAATTAGAGCGGCGCAGACGCCGGTGAGGATGTCACCCATTCCGCCGGTGGCCATGCCTGGATTGCCAGTCGTGTTGTAACTGATACGCTTGCCTCCCTCCGCCACAATCGTCCGGCTGCCCTTCAATAACAACGTGACCGGGAATTCCGTAGTAAATTTCCGGGCAATGTCTGCTCGTGGAATTTTCTGATCGCCGGCCAACCGCTTCATCTCCCCCGGGTGCGGCGTAAGCAGGCGCGGGCCACGGCAACTTTTCAAAACGTTTACCTGACCTGACAAAACGTTAAGCGCGTCGGCATCGACTACCATTGGTTTCTCATTTTGTTGAACCAAAGCCGTGATTTCCTTCGCATGCGCCTTGCCCAATCCGGGACCGATTGCCCAGGCATCCACTGCTTCGTCGTGCAGTTTCGCGTATGTTTTTATCGGCTTCACCATTGATTCGAATGGCGCCGCTGCGGCAACGATGTCGTAAATATTTTCTGGGACGAAGACTTCCACTAAGCCAGCCCCGCCGCGAAGCGCCCCGAAAGCGCACATGGTCGCAGCGCCAGCGAAGCCGCGCGATCCCGCAACAACCCCGACACGGCCGAACTGGTTCTTAAAGGCATTGAATTGCCGCCGCCGCATTACTTCCTGGAGCGAAGCATGGCAGGTGACGGTTTCCTCCGTGTCCGGCAACGAAAGTTCGGGCAAGGAAACAACTGCAAGCCGGCCAACGAAGTTGAGGGCGTCATCAGCAACCAAACCCTGTTTAGCTGCGCCAATGGTGACGGTGAAATCGGCCACAACGCAATCTTGATCAGCTGCGCCAGTGTCGCCGTCGAGTCCGCTCGGCAGATCGATCGCAAAAACATAGGCACCTTGTTCGCGGCGAAGTCGATTGGTCTCGCGGCAGGCGGCCAGGATCGGGTCCCGCAAGGGCGGCTTTGATCCCAGTCCCAGCAATCCATCGAGAACAATGAACGACGGCGAAATAGTTGGAGTACGTTCAGTTGCAGCCGTATCGCGGAACTCAGATTTTTTTCCGAAGCAAATCGCTGCATTCGGCTTCTGAAAACGAAAGGTGGACATCGGTGTGCCAGCCAGCGCGCTTCAGATGGGCTGCCGCGACAAGGGCGTCGCCGCCGTTATTACCTTTTCCTGCGAAGCAATGGCAGCGGCCGGGCTGTGGAAAAAATTGCTGCACTGCGCATGCGATTCCAGCACCCGCGGTATTCATGAGCGCTTCCGCCGAAATTCCTTTCGCGAACGCGGAGTTCTCCGCGGCGCGCATTTCCGCCGAACTGACGACGGGCGAGTTCACTGCTCGCTTGAGGTGGATTTATGTTTCGTTTTGCTCGAAGACCTTTTCTTTTTCGATTTCGAGCCCTTGTGGTGTTTGGAACTGGAATCGCGCATGAATCGCTGATCGTAAAACGGTTGCAGGCCAACGTCGACACGTGATGAGCGATTTGTGAAGTCGGTCCGGGCCGCTAGAGCGGGTCGATTGCGAATTCCGCGGGCAATATTCTCCGCCAGTTTTTGGCGATAAGCCGCGCTCTGCGCGTATTGTGCCTCAGTTGGGTTGGTCAGGAATCCGCATTCGATCAGGACCGCTGGAATGGTGGTGCGGCGTAAAACATAATAACCGCGTCGGCGCACACCGCGATTTTCCGAGGGCGCGCCGCCAAGAACAGCACCTTGAATACTAGCGGCAAGGGGCGCGCTTTCTGTGCTGTAAAAATAGGTTTCAATCCCGTTAGCGCCGCTTCGAGTGGCGGAGTTGAAGTGAACGCAAATGAAGACCGCGTTCGGATAGGAATTAGCGATAGCGACACGGGTGGGGAGAGGGACGAACACGTCGCTATCGCGCGTCATGATCACGCGGTAGCCCGCTTTCTCAAGGAGCGGTTTCAGCCGCTGCGAAACATCCAGTGTCATCACTTTTTCGGGTATGCGCTGACTGGGAATGCCCCCGCGATCATAGCCACCATGACCGGCGTCAATCACGACGGTGGTGAATCGGGTCAGCTGCGCTTCGAGCGGGGGAGCGCTCGCGCATAGGCAGAGCAGAACAAAAATCGTTTGTGTGACGCGCCGGACCATTTTTCCAGGAAGGTTTCAGTCTCCGGGCGGCCTATCCGGACGCGTCGACAACTTCGGAACAGCGTTCTCGGCTGCTCGCGCCGCGGCCGATTCAGCGATGCCACCGACGACAACGACATCGCCGTCCATGCTCCGTTTGAAATGCGGCCGCGTTTTCGTTTCCAGCAGAGTGGATCGTGCCAGCAGCTGACCATTGAGTCCGATGGTGGAGTAGGACCAGACACGCGGCGCCACACAATGTAGAACGTGAAGCCTGTTTTCGCGGTCGATTTCCGCCTGCGGGTCGTCGAATGCGATCACATGTCCGAGTGGGTAAGTGGCGTAAACGATGCCGCGATTTTCGTCTTCCACCCGCACATAAAGCGAGGTGTGATCAGGAAACCGATTCGTCATCAGGGAATAGGTCCGGGCATCGCCACTGACGCCAGTGCTGCCAGGGACGCCGACGCTTTGTTTCCAAATCGGTCTCGCGTCGGTGATCTCGATCACCTTGGCAGGCGAATAGAAATAGCGGCCGAGATCGGCAAAATAGACGTGGGCGCGAACGTGATAAGCGCCGAAATCCTGCATCGGGAATAGAGGAGTGAGATTGATTTTTTGTGTCACGCTCCGGCTCGCCTCGATGCGCAGTGGCGGCGATTCGGGCGTCGTGGCAGACCCGATCGATTGGCCTTCGTTTCGGGTCACTTCAAAGCCAAACCAATGCTGTCCACCCTCGTCGCGTAAATCGATGTCGCGACCGGCGCGATTGGTTATCGTGACGGTAGCGATGAGCGGCTCGTAAGCGATGTACTGCAAGCGATTGAATTTTAGTTGGATCTGAATCTGAGCATTGGCCGCACCAACGATGAAGGAGAACACCAGAAAAAGGGCCGTGTTTCTCATCGGCCTGGAAAATATTACAAAAGCCGCGCCGGGGGAAATGTTCATGCCGGTTGACGCCGCCATTCCGGTAGGGCCCGGCGCTGCCGCTCCTCCACCGCAGCGATGAGCAATTCGTCCCACGTTCTTTTTACCGTCTCCAGTGGAGAATTAACGCCGCAATCATAAGCGAACTCGATTTCGCCCCAGCCCACGATTTCGAAAACAGCGTCATCACCATGCGCGCTCTGTGTGTCCGCTTGGACGATCCGCCCCTCACGCAAGTAAACCGTGCCCATTTGCGAGCCGGTGACCATTTGCAACCCGCCACTTCGCTTTGCCAGGCAACACATTTGTAAAACGTCAATGGCATGAAATAAGTCCGGTGCGTTGCCGATCATGCGGACGGAACGTTCGATCATGGCGATCAATCTTTCGCCGTCGATCGGTTCCGGGAATATTTTTGAGCCGGCAATTTCGATCCGTTGCTCGGAAGCCGAATAAGGCGGAAAAAACAGCGTCTGCAGACCGGCGAAAATTCCACTTAACATTGCGCCGAGGGCGAGTCCGTCCAGGCCAGGGGCCTCAAGTTGGACGAGGAGGATTCGCGGATGGATGCCTGACTGCCGTCGCAACCAGACAAGGGTTTCACTCTCACTACGAGTGAAGGCGCTTTCGTATCCAGTGTAATCCTTCACCAGTTGCACCAGCTGCCGGCCAATATCGGCGTCGCGGTGCACGATGAGCAATTGCGTCACGGCGAAGGATTGGGCGCGTCATTCAACAGGTGCGTGGGTTCGGCGCGGACCGTTTGCAGTTTATCGTTATAAAAAATGCGAATGACATAACCGAGATATTTTCGACGCCCAGGATCGCTCGGCAGTGAATCAGAATTTGATTCGGCACGTTTTCTCGGCTTCGGTGAGTTTTTTCCGGGAGTAACCGCGGCGGCGGCGGCGGAGAGCGCCGCTTCGGAAGTGCCGGCACGAGTTTTCGAGCGCAGATAGGTCACGATCAATGTCTCCGGATTTGTCTCAATCCAATCGTGCTTGGGATTCATCCATTCATAACTAACATCTGCATCTGTGGGCACGACTTTCTCGTTATCAACGAGGTCATAAAATAAAACCATGATGCGCAGCTTCGAATGATCGATTGGCACTCCCGGACGCGCCTTGATCGCGATCTTTAATCGAAGATTCGTTTCCGCTTCGGGATCTGGAGTTTCCTCGGTCGCAATATCGGTAACCCCGAAATTAGAGCCTTCGGGGATGCCTTCGTTGTCGAGCGGCGTTCCCGCGGTGTCGGTGATTGTCTGCTCCGGAGAATTTGCCGTAACCGCCGGCACTCCCGTTTTCAGTTTCATGTCCGCCAGCTCATACAGGGTGCCGGCGGATGGTCCGAGTTCCTGAATTTTTCGCCACGTCTCATTCGAGCGATCGAAAAGCTGAATGGATTCGTAAATTGTCGCCATTTCCGCCAGCACTTGCGGATTCTTAGGATCCCGCTGCGAAGCTTCCTGAAGCCGAGCGAGGGCGTTCGCAGTATCGCCGCGCTCATTAAGAGCGCGCGCTTCCCTGAGCAGGCGCTCGGATGCAGATAGCGTTGGCGAACTCGGCGGAATAGGAGACGAGACCGGCGTAGAAAGTGCACTTGGAGCTGGCGGCGCAGCACTCCTCGACGCCATCGGTGCTAGTGTTGTCGTCGGAGTAGCAGCGCGCTCCGCCCTCGCCTTCGCGCTAAAATGGATTAGGGTGGCGAGAATTTCCGCGGCCGCAAGAGCGATGATGAGACCAAGCGCGATGAAATAGCTGCGATGATTGCGGGGCGATGGAGAAGCGGCCAGGACGGGCATCAGACGTTTGTGTTAACAAGACAAGCGGAGCTGTCAATCGACTGCACGCTGGACAAAATGCCGGTCCATCGCGTTCAATATTAACGCGAAATGTCGGTTTGGGAGAGCAGACGGAACCCTTCGCCCAATAAGACCGAGGTCGCGCATTCCGCGTCGTCGACGTACATGGCGAGGGCCGCGCGACCATTCGGCCGCGTGAGAAGAGGGTAGCTAAAATGCACGTTCACTTCGGCCATCAACAGGGCAGCCAGAAGTTTAATTAGCTGGGTGGCGACCTCGCGCAGCTCCACCACCATCAGGTCGCAGACGCCAAAGGCGATCTCGTTCTCACGGAACAATATTTCCACCCGGTCTGGATCGCTCACGATCATGCGCGCAATCGCGGAATCGGTAGATTCGGAAACGCTCAGCGCGACCACATGCGTGGAATGGGTATTGAGCAGCTTCACAATATCGAGCATGGCCCCCACTTTATTTGGCAAAAAAACCGAGAACTGCCGGACCTGCGGACCGCCGATCTTTGATATCGTTTCGGGTAAATCGAGAGCCATGTTGCCTTTCCCGCGGTGCGGGAAATTCGGCCTCGCGGGAGGCGAAATATCTCACTGCTGGAAGTTCGTTGGCAAGCACATTGCCCCGCATTCTGCTGTTCATTTTTCGGCTGCGTCTTAAATTCGGCGACCAATGGACGAGGAGAGCGAATTGCTGGCTTTGCGCCGGGGAAAGCTCGAGGCCTTACGGGCGTGCGGGATTGAACCTTTTGGAGCGGCTTTCGAGGTTTCGGGCGACATCGCCTCTATTCGCGAAAAATTCTCAGAAGGCGAAAGCTTTCGTGTGGCCGGTCGCATTACCGCTCACCGCGACATGGGTAAGAGTCATTTTCTGGATCTGCGTGATGCCAGCGGCCGGATCCAAATTTATGTGCAGACGAAAGAGTTGGGAGCTAAGGCGATGGAGACTTTTGGCCTGCTTGATCTCGGCGATTTCATCGGCGTGGAAGGAACATGTTTCATGACGAAAACGGGTGAGCTGACGTTGAAAGTGCATCGCTTTGAAATTCTGGCGAAATCGCTCCGCCCGCTGCCCGAAAAGTGGCATGGGCTACAGGACGTAGAGGCGCGCTACCGTCAGCGTTATCTTGACCTGATCACGAACGATCAGTCGCGGGATGTCTTTGCCAAACGCATCCTTATCCTGCGCGAAACACGGCGCTTTTTTGAAGAGCGCGGCTTTGTCGAAGTTGAAACGCCGATGTTGCAGTCGGTTCCTGGCGGCGCGGCGGCGGAGCCGTTCCGAACGCATCACAAGGCCCTTGGGGTGGATCTTTATCTGCGGATCGCCCCAGAACTTTATCTAAAGCGGTTGCTCATTGCCGGCTTTAACAAAGTCTTCGAACTCAATCGCAATTTTCGAAATGAGGGGATCTCACGCCGGCATAACCCGGAGTTCACGATGCTCGAAGCTTATTGGGCCTACGCGAATTTCGAGATGATGGCGAATCTCGTGGAAGAACTCATTTGTCATGTCGCGGAAAAGATTTTGGAAACCGGAAACTTGAAACCCGAAAAGGGGGATGAAAGCGAGTCTAGTGGGAAGGGCGGACATCATTTAACCGGTATCTTTAAAGATGTTGAATCGAAAGGCGCGGAGGGACGCGCTCCGTCGCGTCCTGCAGAACGGACGGGACGGAGCCTGTCCCTCCAGATTGAGCATCGTGATGCCGAGGGAAGGTTAATACGCAGGATTAATCTGACGCGCCCCTGGCGGCGGGCGCGATATCATGAGTTGATTCGCGAAGTAGCTGGCTCAGATTGGTTTGAAATCCCAGACCAGCAACGCCGGGAACGGGCAAAGAATCTTGGTGTTGAGATCCTTCCCCAGCTGGTTGATTTCGAGGTGACCCAGCATGTTTTCGAAAAATTGATTGAAGAAAAGACGTTTGACCCCCTCTTTGTCACCCATTGCCCAAAGGAATTAGTGCCATTGGCGAAGCAGAACCGGGAGAACCCCGATGTGGTCGATGTCTACGAGCTGATCATTAACGGTGTCGAAATTTCCCCCGGCTACACCGAGCTCAATGATCCGATGGTTCAACGTGAGCGTCTACTCGCGCAGGCGGGTGAAGAAACCCAGCGCCTGGACGAGGAATTTCTGGTCGCGCTCGAGTACGGTATGCCGCCAGCCGGCGGTTTTGGGATCGGAATCGATCGCCTGACGATGTTACTTACAGGTGCCGAATCAATCCGAGATGTGATACTATTTCCGCTGTTGAAGCCAAAACGTGTCACCTGACCCCTAACCAGGATATGCCAACGCTGTTGCGCCATCCCTCTGCGGCCGAAAAAGAACGGCCGTGCGCCAGTAAGGATCTCTCCGCGCGATTGCGGAGCGTTCCCATCTTCACCGCTCTCGACGATGCCGCGGTTGAAGAGCTCTGCACCCTGCTCACACCAGCCGAGTTCGACGCCGGAAAACAACTCTTCCACATCGGCGACGCCGGAGACGCAATGTATTTAATCGAGCAGGGCCGTGTCCGCATTTCCATTATCGACGCCGATGGACGAGATGTGACCTTGGCTGAGCTGGGCGCGGGCGATTTTTTTGGAGAGATGGCGATGATCGATGGTCATGGTCGGTCTGCCAATGCAATTGTCGCTGAGCACGCGCATTTGGCCGTGCTCACGCGCGAGAATTTTCTCACCTTCGTTTCGAGCGACGCTCGTGTCGTCCTTGAGATGCTCAGCGCCATTACCAATCGGTTACGTCGCACCGACGAATTATTGCGCCATCGCGTCTCACGAAACGCCAATGAAGAAGACGCGAAAAACCTGACGTTGGCTGATCGGGCCGCAGACAAACTCGCGCAATTCGGAGGAAGCTGGAAATTTATTGCATTCGAGATCGGCCTGTTTCTTGCCTGGATGGCGGCAAACACCTGGCTGCTGGCCGAAAAACAATTTGATCCTTATCCTTACGTCTTCTTGAATCTCGTGCTCGCAATCATTTGCGGGTTGCAGGCGCCCATCATTTTGATGTCGCAAAATCGCGAGGCGCAAAAAGATCGATTACGCGCCGATCTCGACTATCACGTGAATTTAAAAAATGAGATGCTTCTGGGTGAAATCCTTCGTCGCCTGGAGAAACGTGAGTTTCCACCTCAGCACAGCGCTATTCGAGATTCAACCGGGCGCCAGACTTAGAAACTACCTTGTTTCTGAGCTTCCGCCTTTCCCCAGAGGTGAAAGGTGTAGCTGAAAACGATGTAACCTAGCAGGTGATGCGGACTGTCGTTAGTGATGTAAAGGGCGGGATTGAATTGCAAATCGCGCGTCAGATTGCAGGTAAACCCGATGGTCGATGCGTTACCGCTTCCGCTTAGGAAATCTACCTGCACGCGCCAAGTCCTGTTAAAATCGTAGGCGTAACCCAAAATTGCTTCGTTGCGGTAACCGGCGTGGACCACGCCGAGAATAAATTTTTGGTGTTCTCCGTAATAACCGCCTTCAAGGAACGGTTTCGGATCAACGTGACTATGTGGTGACCAATCAAAGAATCCGGTGGAAAGCAGCCACGGGTCTTTTTTGATGAGCGAAAGCTCGGTGGCAAGAATCACGTCATTAGGTTTGAAACCTTTGAAGACGGCAACTTCAGCCCATCTGGTCAATCCCAGTTCAAATTGTACCTCGTAAGGATTCGCGATCCGCGCGCTCTGAATTTGTGCGCTGATCGAAAGATCGCCCTCCGGTTGCAAATCGGGGGTAACGATCTGACTGAGACCCTTGGTTGTGGCCGAGGCCGTCGAAATTGCCGAAAGAAAAACCGCCACAGCAAGCAGAAAAGCCGCGCGCACGTGAGTCTTCTATCGGAGTTGCGAGGGAACCCAAGCCACAATTTCGCTGCGTTTCGGTTTTCGCTTCAGGTTGATAGAGCAGATCGGGCCGGTGAGGCTGGTCTTTTATCAAACATCCGTTGTAGCGGCAGCCGTGTCGGCGGCAAAGCGAGGGAATCGCGAGCGACACGCCTGTCATTACAACGCCCAATCCTCCTGGGTAGGGGCGATTGACTTCGAGCGCTTTCGTGAGTCGACTCCGCCAGTCCGGTTCGGACTCGCCGCGGCAGTTCGGTGAACCGTCTCTACCGGCTAAGCGCCGCGCCCGCTCATCCATTGCACAGCATAGCGCGCGACCTCTCGCGCATTTTTGAGCCGCAGCTTTTCTTTAATATGGGCGCGATGCGTTTCGACCGTCTTTGGACTGAGATGCAGCACCTTGGCAATTGACTTTACTTCTTCGCCTTTACCAATTCGTTCCAGAATTTCCAGTTCGCGATCACTTAAATCGTCGGTTGGATTGCTACCAGGTTCTCTCCTTGCAAGAACAACGTTGGAGATCACTTCACTCGCCATCGATGGGCTGAGATAAACGCGGCCATCCATCACCTCACGCACCGCCGCGATCACGCTTCCAAGAGCATCTTGCTTGGTCACATAGCCGTTTGCGCCGGCGCGAATCGACCGGACAGCATAGGTGGGTTCGTCATGCATCGAGAGCACCAGCACCGGCAATTTTGGAAATTCGGCACGAATAGATTTTGTTAACTCCAACCCGCCCGGGCCTTTCAGTCCTAAATCGACAGTGACCAGATGGGGTTTTAGTTTTCGAACCAAGCTCAGCGCTTCCGGCGCGCTACTGGCTTCTCCAACCACAGAAAACCAGTCATCGGAGT
>QHNU01000209.1:3476-23857 GCA_003218525.1 Verrucomicrobiota bacterium | reverse complement strand
GGCATGCGGCGCGATGAAGCTGCCGGCCTCAGTCGACGCGATCAACTGATACATCGCCAGCGCTTCGTCCTCTTTACCTAAGGCCTCGAGATTGGCCGCGATCGCCATGCGGGCCGTGCTCACAAGCTCGTGCTGGGGAAATTTCTCGACGAAGGTCTGGAGTGTAGCATTTGCCTCGGAAAATTTCCGCTCTTCACGCTGGATATTAGCGAGCAACAAATAGGCTGCGGCAGCGGCAGATGTGTCCCCATAGCGATGGATTACTTGCAAGTAATCGTTCGCCATGCGTGCCGAACTGAACATTGCAGATGCGGCCGCTTCCCTTCGCTCCCGATACACTCGATAACCGGTCACGACGATGATCGCGACGAGCGTGATCGCGAGCAGACCCAAGAGTTCTTTGCGATATTTCAACCAAAAGACCTGCGCCTCAAGGGCGGGATCAGCAGGTTGGGGTTTCGCGATTGGCATTGTTTGCAGGCGGGCGTGCTTTATGCCACGCACCTGTATGGCGTGCAAGGTGCGAGCATCACTTCAGTTGATCATGGACCCGCGAGAGAATTGGTCCGGTCGTAAGCAAGCCGATCGCGGCCAAGGCAAATCCCGCCGCCCGCCGCGCCCTTTTTCCAAGCTGTTGCGAATTAACAGTGCGACGCCGATCCCGAGCGCAGCGCGTGTAATCGCGATCAAGCCGAGCTCCGGCAGAGTGAGGGTAATTTTCTTTGAGGTGATACTCATTCCGCCCGCCTCGCATTCCTGCTAACCCGCGCATCGCGCACCTCGATCAGGCCATTGCGCACACGGACGGCGAGACACGGCTGATCATACGCAGCCGGTCCATCCAGCACGCGCCCGTTCTCCAGGGAAAAACGCGAGCCGTGCCATGGACAACGCACACTTAATCCCTCGATCTTTCCTTCGGCGAGCGGTCCGCCAAGATGGGCGCATTTTTCCGCAAGCGCATAAATCCGTTCGCCCCGCCGGAAGAGTACCAAGTCCACATCGCCGGCTCTGGCCCGGCAGAGCTTGCCTGGCGGCAGTTCTTCCAACGGCATGATCGCGACAAATTTTTCCGGCAATTGTTGCGGCGCGTGATTGACGCCAATTTTCTCCTGGTAAACGAGATGACCTCCAAGCCATGCACCGCCCAGCGAAAGTGCGAAGCCGGCCAGGCCATTGGCGATACCGCTAGCACGGTTTCCACGTCGACGTTCCAGCCACGAAGCGAGGTAGAATGCGGTCGCGCTTAGATTAAATACGGCGTGCATCGCCCCTACTCGCTTCGGTTTGTCATTGGTGAACTGCCAGTCATTTAATCCTGCAACCGCCGCCCCTGCCGCACCGATCAGTCCAATTCCCACGGCCATATCGGCGCCGCGAGAAAACTTTTTATCGCCGCTGGCAAATTCATACAGGTCAAGCACCGCGGCCGTTGTCCATGCGCCAAGCGGCACATCCGTAATCACCGGATGCAAAGGATGACCGAGCCAGGTTCCATGCAGGAAATTTCGTACCTGCTGCATGAAACTATTTTTTTGATTGAGCGTCGTTTCCGCCACAGCGTCGAGCGATTTCTCCACCGGACCAAGCCATTCTAGTTCGTTGATGACGTCGCCAATCTGTTCCATGTCAATGATTCGCATACTGTCCGCGTAGCGGTTCGATCGACAAGTCCGAAGCCCCGCGCCGGGTCGATTGTCTATTGTGGAAAACGCGAATGAAACGCCGGCCATGCGGAATCCGGAAAAAGAGCCTGAAGATTGGACCACCGGCGATGAACCAATGACCGGCCCGCAGCGCTCGTATCTGCAAACGCTCTGCCGCGAGGCAGGCGAGCAATTTAATGAAAGGCTGACTAAAGCTGAGGCTTCAAAGAAAATTGAGGAGTTGCAGGCGAAAACCGGGCGCGGCAAATAAACATCGACGTAGCCGCGGCGCGCTGTCGCCGTGTGAGTTCATCGGCTGATATCGTAGCCGTGCTCTCCCAGGACCGACGAACCGCCGGTCGGAGCCCCGCCACTACGCGCAGCTCTTCACCCGGTGGCAGCACCGAAAGCGCCTTTAGCTCGAACCGTTTCGCTTCGGCGAAGTTTCCGGCCTCGGCGTAGGCAGCCGCGAGAGTGTCGATTTGATCGGCATCTTTCCAGTTGTCAATCCCACACGCGCGCGACGCCAGCTCGATCGCTTCTTTCCCATTGCGATAGCGTGCGTCCGGGCAGGTCGCGCGAAACCAGGCGGTGTTGTTTAGCGCATCAGGGTCGCGCGGATTGCGTCGCGCCGCCGCCACCAGGTCGGCCTGCGCTTTCTCAAATTGACCCAGGTGAAAGTAAGCGTTACCTCGTTCGCTCAAAGGCAGAGCGAGACTGCTATTTTGTGGTCGCAGAGCAATCGCGCGCGTCATTGCTTCCACCGCTTCCTGGTAGCGGTTCATGCGATTGTAGATGACGCCCGCGTCATAGTAACCGAGGTCGAGCTGCGGATCGATGCGAATGACCTCAAGAAAATCGCGCAAAGCTTGTTCGCGTTGCCCGAGATGCTTGTAAGCTAAACCGCGAAACCGATATGCCAGAGCAAGTTTCTCCGGCTCGTTACGCTCTTGTTCGAGCGCCTTCGTTAGAAACTTGATCGCTTCCTTATTGTTCTGGGTTAATTCCGCCGCGATCCCGCGGCCAAGATCGGTACTCACGTCAATCGCTATCCCAGGCGCGTTGCCACCGTTTGGAGCCTTGGCCGATTGCGCGTAAGGATTCTCCGGCCGGCGCTGATTTATCGGCCCGAATGGCACCGAGCCTTGCCCCCGCACGCTGCTGCGAGACATCACCAGGCAAATGATCAACAAGACCAAGGCTCTCATCCGCCATTTCATTACGGCAAATTCTGCTAACGGAAAACCCGGAATAGCGATGCCAGCCCGTTACAACGACCCCCGGCCTGCAGCGGTCAATGCGGACGAAAACAGAATCGAGAAATTACCCCACTCCGAACAGCAAAAATCACGGACGCGCCACGCGCCGTTTCGGAAATCTGATTCGAGCTGACGTCCGCGTGTCAGCTTTGAGATATTTTTTCATCAAGGCGATCGCCTCGCGATTTTCGCGCCTGGTATTGGAGATGGTGCAGTCTGACGGAATGATCAGCTCGTAATCGCGCATGTAGGCGTCGTTTGCAGTAAAGAGCACGCAATAATTCCCAGCGATCCCAGTGATAATCAGCCGTCGCGACCCTAAATAGCGCAACAACGTTTCCAGCGTCGTGGAAAAAAAACCGGAATGTTTCGGTTTGAGAACGAAATAATCGTTCTCATCGGGCCGTAAGCGCGCGACCAGTTCGCGTGCTCGGCCACGGCTGCAATGTTCGATTTGTTTCCGAAAATCGGAACGCCAACGGCCGAAGTTATCGTTTACATAAACTACCGGTAATTCCGCCTGCTTGGCTCGTTCTTTCAATCGCGCCAGCTTGCGCGACATAGCCGGGATGAAACGGAGCAACTGATCCGCTTCCTCAAAATCGAGATCGTTGATCACGTCAACAATTAACAGCGCTGTCTCTGACTTGTCGGGCGCACTTCCGTGCAGGTCCTCGTTCTTGGCTGGCACGGTCTTTGGTATTGGCCCGCTCCGTCAACGGCAGTTAGCTAGATGAGGTGTGCGGGCAAACCTGCCTGGTCAAGCACACATCAGGTCATCATTTCTTCTTTTTGCTGCGACCACGCGAAGCTTTGCCGCCTTTTTTTCCTCCTTTGCGCGAGCTCCCCTTGCTCGTTTTCTTGCCCCGGCCAGAACCGCTCTTTTTTCCACCGCCACTTGATTTGTTGACGGTCGCCCAAGCGCGCCGTTCTGCTTCTTTTTTCGACGTTCCGCGCTTTTCGTAACCCTCTTCAATGTGCTCGGCCTTGCGTTTTTGTTTGCTGCTGTATTTCGATTTACTTCCTCGTGGCATTGTTCCCTCCGTCTGAAATTCGCTGCCCACCAACTCTTCGGTCTTGTCGTTCAGGCACATGCAATACGCGCGTTTTTCGTCAACCCGGCGAAACCTTTGTGAATGGACGCATTTTGGAACGGACTTTCTGCCCTGCTCGGCCTTGGAGTGGAGCCGAAGAATCTCACCTTTCTCCAAATTTCAATCCGCGGAATCATCGTCTTGCTTACAACCCTGGTCATGCTCCGACTTGGCCACAAGCGCTCCCTCGCGCGCAAGACTGCTTTCGACGCCGTTCTCCTTGTCATACTTGCGTCGGTCTTGTCTCGTGCGATTAACGGGAGCGCAGCATTCTTTGCTACAATTGGCGGCGGCTTTGTCATTGTGTTCCTCCATCGGCTGCTCGCTTGGGCGGCTTACCATTCGCATGCGCTCGGTCTGCTCCTCAAAGGCGCGCCTGAAGTGATCGTGCAAGATGGTCAGTTGCGGCGATCGGTGATGCGTAGCAATCACGTCAGTGAACACGATTTGGAGGAAGATTTACGACTGGATGCCAATTGCGACAGCCTGGAACAGGTCCGCGTTGCCCGGATCGAACGCAGCGGCGACATCAGTTTTATTAAGAAAAAGGCTGACTAAAAAGACGCGTTTGAATCCAGCGAAATCTGCGTCATTTGTGCGCAGTGACGCCGCACGATAAGCTTTTTATTCCCGGGCCGGTTGAAGTCTCAGAAAAAACTTTGGCCGCATTCGCGCGGCCGGTGATTGGCCATCGCGGCGAAGCTTTCAAGAACCTATATCAGGAGATTCATCCGCGTTTACAGGAGTTGTTTGGAACGAAACAGCCGGTTTTTCTCTCCACCTCATCGGCTTGGGGCGTGATGGAAGCCGCGATCCGAAATATCGTGCGCAAGCGCGTGCTTTGCTGCATGTGCGGTGCTTTTTCCGATAAATGGCTCGATGTTGCACGGCGTTGCGGCAAACAAGCGGAACCACTCCAGGTGGAATGGGGCCGGCATATCGATCACGCGGTCATCGACGCGCGGCTGGCCAGTGGGCAATTCGATAGCGTTACATTGATTCATAACGAGACCTCGACCGGGGTGATGAATCCGCTGCCCGAGATTTGCTGTGTGCTGGCCAAATACCCGGACATCGCACTCATCGTCGATACCGTCTCATCTTTCTCAGCGACCCCGATCTCGATGGACGCGCTCGGCATTGACGTAATGCTCACGGGCAGCCAAAAGGCGCTCGCATTACCGCCCGGTTTTTCTCTTTTTAGCGCCTCAGAACTCGCATTCGGACGCGCCTCGGAAAACGAAAATCGCGGTTATTACTTCGATTTTCTCGAATTCAAAAAACAGCAGAGCGAATTCATGACGCCGAGTACTCCGAGCATCGGTCATGTTTACGCGCTGCAATCGAAGCTCGACGAAATATTCGCCGAAGAATTGGAGAACCGCTTCGCGCGCCACAAGCGTACCAACGCGCTTGTTCAGGACTGGGTTCAAAGACGCGGCTTCGAGTTTTTCGCCGAAGAAAATTTCCGGTCGACCACGCTAACCTGCGTAAAGAACAATCGCGGAATAGCTGACGCGCGATTTACGCCAGAAGCATCACCTCGTCATCGACGGCGGCTATGGAAAAATTAAAGGCCAGACATTTCGTCTCTCCAACATGGGCGATGAGACCGAGGAAACCGTTTCGCACTTGCTCGCCTGTCTGGACGATTGTCTTTGATCATTGGTGGACAGCCAGTGCCTTCAGCCGGCGCTTTATGAAGCTCTTACTTGGCGCGGTCGCCCTTTTTCTTCCCGTTATTCCGAGCTCTGCTGCAGATTTCGCGGAGGTCGCGAATTTCCCGAACCAGCAGGTCACCGGAGTTACCATTTCCAAGAGTGGACGGATCTTCGTGAATTTTCCAAATTGGTCCGATGATCACACAATTTCGGTCGCGGAATTAATTGATCGCCAGCCGAAGCCGTTCCCAAACGGTGAATGGAACAAATCGGGAACCCCCGCTACGCATTTCGTCTGCGTGCAAAGCGTGGTCGTTGATGCAAACGACGTCCTTTGGGTGCTCGATCCCGCCGCCCCCAAAATGCAGGACCCAGTTCCGATCAAGATCGATCTAAAAACGAACGAGGTTGGGCAAACAATTCCCTTCGGCGAAGAGGTCGCGCCAAAGAAAAGCTACCTGAACGATGTGCGCATAGACACAAATACCGCCACCGCCTACATCACAGATTCGGGCAAAGGTGCGATCGTTGTCGTCGATCTAAAAACGCGTAAAGCGCGCCGATTGTTGGATGGTCATCCATCCACGCAAGCCGAGCCGGGATTTAAACTTGTTGTCGAGGGACGTGAACTAATTGATCAGCGGAAAAAAAGTCCACCGCAAATCAACTCCGACGGCATCGCCTTCGATTTGAACAATGATTATCTCTACTATCACGCGCTCACAGGACACACACTTTATCGCATTAAAGGGCACTACCTGCGCGATCCGAGCCTCTCCAAACGAGATATGGAGTCAAGGGTCGACAAAGTAGCGCAAACGCCCGCCCCGGATGGAATGATCGAGGCGCCCGACGGCAGCGTCTATTTAACCGATATCGAGGATAGCGCCATTGCACGCTGGAATCCGGCCACGGGCAAAGTCAGCCAAGTGATCCAGGATAAACGACTAAGTTGGCCGGACACGCTCAGCTGGGGACCGAATGGCGCCCTCTATGTCACCTGTTCGCAAATTCAAAACTTACCACGATTCAACAACGGTCGTAGCGCGCGCACCGAGCCGTATCGGTTATTCAAAGTAACCGGCGTGCAATAAGCCCGAACTCAAGCCCGCGGAACCGCGACCACTGGCTCTTGCAATGGCGTCTGGCGCCTCGGTTTGTCGATTCGGCGGAAAATCATCCAGACTCCGGAAAGGACGAAACATGCGCCAAGAAGCGACCAGGCGGACAGTCGTTCTCCGCCTAAGGCCCAGCCCAGAGCGATCGCACCTGGCGGAGTGATAAGTGAGATTGTTTGTAATTGCGTCACCGACATTCGCGGCATCAGCCAGTAGAGCAGCAGAAAGGTGAGTGAGGAACCGATGATCGCCAGGTAGAACAGGCAAAAAACCGCCCTGCCGGTCCAGTGAAAATGCACGGGATTGCCATCCACGGCCAAGGCAATGACAAGCAATGGCGCGGTACCGAAAATCATTTGCCAGGCAGCCATCATCCCTGGTGCGAGATCCATGTTTCGCGACTTCAGGAGCACGTTTGAAAATGCAGCGCTGGCGGCACCGATCGTGATGCCGAGACCGCCAAGAAAGGCAAGCCAGCCGTTGAAACTCAGCAAACGGGCGCAAATCAGTGCCACGCCCGCGATCGAGACCAGTGCACCGGTGAGTCGTTGCCAACGCAGCGGCTCATCCGGAAGGATCCAATGGGCGAAGACCATGCCAAAAATCGGGATCGATGCCTGCAAAATTGCCGCCAGTCCGGACGACACATGCAACTCGCCCCAAAACAGCAGCGCGTAATTGATCGCGAACATTAATAAGCCGGTGAACGCCAACACGGCGTAGTCCGATCCCCGTTTAGGTAGCAGGTGCGTGCGACCGATCGAGACGGCGAGGAGCACAATGAGCGCGATCAGAAATCGGATCCCAACATAGGAAATTGGCGGCAAGTCGCGCAGACCGACCTTGATCGCAAGCCAGGTCGAGCTCCAGACAACGCAAAGCGTGAGCCACGCCGCCGGGATTCGCCAATCCTTGGCTACCGAAACCTTCTGTGGACCCATTTGCGCCACAGTCGCGTTAGGGCGTTTTCTGTAAAGTGCCTTCAGTTCTGTCGCCGCGCCTCCACCTTGGTCCCGGAATACGAATCGATTCGCGATGACTCGCGCGTTTGTAAACTTCGTCGCTCTCCTCGATATCGGCTGCTGGGCAGTCTGCTTTTGGTGGATGCACCGAATTTCACAGCGGCAGAATACGATGCTTCAAGAGTTGCAGCATCAGGCCCGAAGCATCGAAGCGGTGTCGAAAGAGGAACACGAGATCCTCAAGGAACTCCATCCTACGGTGCAAAAAATCGAAGAGAGCGTCGATCAGGTCAAGGAATCGACCCAAAGCTGACCAAAGATGGAACAAACAAAATAGCGAAGGGCGCTCCGTTTCCGAAGCGCCCCTCAATTTTGACGGCGATAAGCCGAATTCTGTGCGGCTGAATTCTCAGCCACGGCGATCATTTATCTCACCCAGATTTCTCCGAGCGCCCGACACGTTTTCGCGTATCGCGATGCGACGATACCCGGAGATCAACGGACCGGCTGTCCTCCTCCTGTTTTGTCTTGCACCGCATGGGGTTTTTCCTGCCGTACAAATTACTTTGTGCGCGGTGAGCTCTTACCTCGCCTTTTCACCCTTGCCTGACCTTTGTTGCCAAAGAACCGGCGGTGTCTTTTCTGTGACACTTTCCGTTACCGCAGTTTTGCAACTGTGGCACCCGCGTGTTCTACGCGGCATGCTGCCGTATGGTGTTCGGACTTTCCTCCAGCGAGTCTACGGCTCGCCGGCGATCGCCCGCCATCAGATCTAGTTTAGCTCTCAGCGCTAGAAAAACAACCAACCCCTGAGTGATTAAGAGCCACCAGATTATACGGGCGAAGGAACGTTCATCAGAAAAATTGCAATCATGATCAACGCTATGAATAGCTTGGCGATAATGGCGGCAAGAGCTCCAACGAATGTGCCCCAACCGGCCCGTCCCGCCTCCAATGATCTCCCCCGCAATCGCACCGATCACAGGGGCGACAAACAATCCGACCAGTCCGAAAAATAGCCCGATCAGCGCGCCAGTTGCGCCGCCGATGAGGCCCCATTTAGTCGCGCCGAATTTTCTGGCACCGACATATCCGGCAGCGGCGTCAACCGCGTACGTGACTAAGGTAAGTGCCACCAGAGCGACTAATGCCGTCCAGCCAACACTGCCATTCGCCCCGAGCACGAGCCGATGAATTACTGCCGCTCCGAGAATGATTGTTGTGCCGGGAATCACCGGGACGACGGTGCCAATGAGTCCGATTGCCATCAGCACGATGGCGGTCAGCCACCAAAAAACAGTCATCAACGAATTGCGATTAAGCCGATTCTACCGCCGTCTCTTCGCTGCGGTCAATTCTTCAACGATCGCCGAAATGTTGCTGGCCAAATCTTTTGACCACACTCCCGCCGTTTCTATACTGAACTTCACTGTCTTCCATGGCACTTCCTATCGGCACAAAAGCTCCTGATTTCAGCTTGCCGACGAAAACCGCCGATGGGCCGAAGCAGATCACGTTGAGCGAGAATTTCGGCAAGCGAAATAGCTTGCTTCTCTTTTTTCCGATGGTGTTCACCGGAACGTGCACTACGGAAATGTGCGGAGTGAGTGCTGATCTTTCGGCGTATTCCAGTCTCAACGCGACCGTTTATGGGATCAGCGGCGACAACCCATTTGCACAAGAAGCTTGGGCGCAGAAGGAAAAGATAACTGTGCCGCTGTTGAGCGATTACGAACATGAAATCGCGCGCGCCTATGACGTGGCCTATGAATCGTTCCTGCCCGAATTGAATTTGCCCATGGGTGGCGTTCCCAAACGCGCCGTCTTCATCATCGATCGCAGCGGTATAATTCAATACGCGGAAAGCGACGATGACGCCCGGGCGCTCCCGAATTTTGAGAAGGTGAAAGCGCGGCTGGAGGAATTAAAGTGATTGCGAGAGCTGGCTCGACTCGATCGCGCAGGATAACGAGCGCATCCGCTACAGCGACATGAATGACGAATTCAATACCTTGCAAAAATTCGTTGCCGGCAACGGGCGCATTGGATTTTTCCACTCGCTCCCGGAATTGGAAAGGCAAGGCGTCGGTCCAGTTTCGCGGCTGCCGGTGAGCATTCGCATCGTGCTCGAATCGGTTCTACGAAATTGCGACGGGAAAAAAGTACGCCGCGAAGATGTGGAGACGCTGGCGAATTGGAAGGCGAAGAAGCCGGCTAACGAAGAAATCCCCTTCGTCGTTGCGCGGATCGTGCTGCAGGATTTTACGGGTGTCCCACTAGTCGTCGATCTCGCCGCAATGCGCAGCGCGGTGAACCGCCTTGGCGGCGATCCTAAGATTATCGAACCGCTCGTGCCGGTCGATTTGGTAGTCGATCACTCAGTGCAGGTCGATTTCTTCGGCTCGGCGCAAGCGTTGCGACTGAACTTGGATATGGAATTCAAGCGCAACCGGGAGCGCTACGAATTTCTGAAATGGGGCCAGCAAGCGTTCAAGACATTCCAACTCATTCCGCCAGGGATCGGAATCGTTCACCAAGTCAATCTCGAATACTTGGCGAAAGGGGTGCTGAGTAGCACGGGCTTCCAGCCTGTGGGGCAAGCGGGCGTCTCGCCGGCTTCGTCAGGCAAGATGCCTGACGGCCCCATAGTCGAGACGACTGTGCCCCTCTATTATCCCGACACGTTGGTTGGCACCGATTCACACACGACGATGATCAATGGGCTGGGTGTGGTCGGCTGGGGCGTGGGCGGAATCGAAGCGGAAGCGGGAATGCTCGGACAGCCGGTTTATTTCTTAACGCCGGAAGTTGTCGGGGTTCATCTCACCGGGCAATTGCGCGAAGGCGTGACCGCGACCGACCTCGTGTTGCACGTCACGCAGATGCTGCGCGCGCAAAAAGTCGTCGGAAAATTCGTCGAATTTTACGGTGGCGGCGCAGCATCGTTGCCGGTGCCGGACCGCGCGACGATTGGGAACATGTCGCCGGAGTATGGCGCAACGATGGGATTCTTCCCCGTTGACAAGGAATCGGTTGCATATTTGCGCGCGACAGGTCGAAGCGACGGGCAATGCGCCGCGTTCGAAAATTATTTTCGCGCGCAGAAAATGTTTGGCATACCACGCAAAGGCGAGATCGATTACAGCGTCGATCTTGAACTGAATCTCGCGGACGTGCAGCCGGGTGTCGCCGGCCCGAAGCGTCCACAAGACCGGATCAACCTTCCGGCGCTGGGCGAGACCTTTCGATCGCTTTTGCAAAAACCGGTCAAGGATGGCGGATACGGGATGAAAGATGTCGATCTTGGCGCAAAGCATCTCGTGCAGCTGAACGGATCGCCGCCGAACAATGGCGACATGCCCTCAACGGATAAGTCCGAGTCAGGGATTGAACCTGGCGAAGAGCGCAATAAGGCCGAGATGATAACAAACCGTCCGACGCCCGACACCGCGAAGGAATTAAGAGATTCGACTACCGATCCATTTCATCACGGTCAAAGCCGGATCGGTCATGGCAGCGTTTTGATCGCCGCGATCACGAGTTGCACAAATACGAGTAACCCAAGCGTGATGCTGGCCGCCGGTTTACTGGCGAAGAAAGCGGTTGAGCGTGGGCTACGCATCGATCCGGCGGTAAAAACATCTCTCGCGCCGGGCTCGCGCGTGGTCACGGACTATCTCGACAAGACCGGCCTGCAAAAATATCTCGATCAACTTGGATTCAATCTCGTCGGTTACGGGTGCACAACCTGCATCGGCAACTCAGGACCACTTCATCCGAAGATTGAGAAAGCGATTAACGAATATGATCTCGTTGCAGCCTCAGTCCTCTCGGGAAATCGAAATTTCGAAGCGCGTGTACATCAAAACATCAAAGCGAACTTTCTCATGTCCCCCCCGTTGGTCGTCGCGTTCGCGTTGGCCGGGCGCGTGGATGTCGATCTTACAAACGAGCCGATCGGGAAAGATAAAGACGGCAAGGAAACTTTTCTGCGAGATCTCTGGCCGAGTTTGAAAGAAGTGCGCGACGCGATGCAATCGGCGCTCAAGCCGGAGATTTTCCGCAGGCTGTACCGCGATTTCGCCGATCAAAATCCCAAGTGGAACGAAATCCAGTCGAGTACAGGCGAAGTTTATCAATGGGACGAAAAAAGCAATTACATTCACGAGCCGCCGTTCTTTAAGGATTTCTCGATGGAGGTGGGGAAGATCGAGAATATCTTCATCATATTTCGCCGGCCGGCGCCATCAAGCCGACTTCGCCGGCCGGTCAATATTTGATGTCCCGAGGAATTAAGCCGGAAGATTTTAATAGTTATGGCAGCCGGCGCGGAAACGATCGGGTGATGACGCGCGGCACGTTTGCAAACGTGCGGATCAAGAATCTGATGGTACCAGGCACCGAGGGCGGCATCACCATTCATCAGCCGAGCGGCGAGCGAATGTCGATCTATGACGCGGCGATGCGCTATGCAAAAGAAAAGGTGCCGCTCGTCGTTCTTGCTGGCCATGAATATGGCACTGGTTCATCACGTGATTGGGCAGCGAAGGGAACACGTTTGCTCGGCGTGCAAGGCGTGGTCGCGGCCAGTTTTGAGCGCATTCATCGATCCAACCTGGTCGGTATGGGCGTATTGCCTTTGCAGTTTCTCGAGGGAACGAACGCGCAAACGCTCAAGCTCGACGGCTCCGAAACGTTCTCCGTCACCGGTCTGTCCGAATCGATGGGACCGGGACAGCAGGTGATGTTAGAAATTCAGCGCGCGGGCGGGACCGATTCCATTCCTGTGAAACTGCGCATCGATACGCCAATTGAAGTCGATTACTATCGACACGGCGGAATTCTTCCCTTTGTCCTTCGGGAGTTGCTCGCGAAAAATCGGCTGGATCAGTCAGCCACTTTGCGAACCCGATAACGGACTCGGATTCGCTCCGGTTCCGGGACGGGGCAAGATCGCGCTCAGGCCGCTTATTGACCGACCAGAACTAAGCGTTGATTTCGCGGGCGAAAATCTGGACGTGCGAACCTTCCGCGATAAATGCGGAAGCAGGCGGCCTATTCAATACATCGGCAAATTCGCTACCGTACAACGTTGCCATATCACCGATCAGTTGAAAGGTGTCGGCCGGCCAAATCTTCCAACGAGGATGTTCGACGCGATACTCGCTGCAACCGCCACGAACACTCGTATAACCCCAGTAATGCTCGGTGATGAACTCTTCGTGCGTGCCGGCAAGGACCGGAACAGGATCACCCGAAGCAGACATGGCAATTGATTCCCACTTGGAATTGCGCCGCCAACTATACTCGACCTTCACGGCTCGATCGCGGTGTTCAACATAGTGCTTCATTGGTAAAGCCATGTATCGTTCGCCGTAAAACAACTGCGCCAAGAGGCTGACCGCCTTCTTGGGCACGATCTCACGTACGAAACAAACTCCCCGTCGCCAGGTATCAGCCGATCTTCGGCGGACGTAAAAACGCAGATTTACCTCCTCGAAGTCGCGATGGCATGGGAAAGCGATGGTTAGAACCCGGGTATCGAGAAACAAAAGGCCAACTATGCTGATGTAGGTTTCGCTCTGGAAGAAGTCCATTTCAACGCCCTTGGGAACCAAAGGGGCAAGCAGCTCCGGCTCGACGCGGTAGTTCAGCATCGCAAGATACCGCCAATTGGCAGCGAGAAACGGCCTTAGCACCTGCCGAAGCTAGTGAAGTAACCTCTCCAAGGAAGCGTCCGGTTCGGCCCCGAGCTCCGTCGCCTTGACATAGTGGCGCTTGGCTAATTCTTTGGAAGGAGGCGAAGCTGTGGCGTAAATGACAGCGAGGTTGAAGTGCGCATCGGCATAGTCCGGTTTGACCGAAATTGCTTCCAGCATCTCTTTCTCCGCCGCCTCCTGCCATCCCTTCTGGCTCGCAGTGATGCCGAGATAATTATGGGCTGCGGCGCTCTTTGGGTTAATGGCGAGCGACTTAGTTAACTCATTTAAAGCGTCGTCAAACTTACTCTGACGATAATAAACAATGCCCAAGGTAGTATGCGCAAATTCGTCTTTCGGCGCAATCGCCACTGCCTTCTTTAGAGTAAGTTCGGCCGCTTTTAGCTTGCCTGTTCTAAAGTAAATCACGCCTAAGTTCGAAAGCGAATAGAGGTTGTTAGGGCTTTTGGTTAATAACTCCTGATATTGTCGCTCGGCCGCGTGATACTTCCCTCGGTCAAAGTTTTCCTTCGCTTGCCGCGCGACATCCACCAAGTCGGGAGGAACATCCGGTTTGAAGACCGATTGCAGATTGCCTTCTGGAACAGCATTGGACGATTCCGGTTTTTCCCCCACATCGGTCGGTGCTTTGCCGGTCGTGCTCGGTTTAGCATAAGTAAAACTAGCTCGAACCGTGTTTGGACTATCGTCCGAGATAGACACCACCGGTTGACGCAACAGAGCAAGTTCTTCATCGGTCAACTTCGTCACCGGTTGGGCAAGCAGCGCGATCTGCTCGTTCAGCGAATCGGACTTGATTTTAAGCTTGTCGAACTCAGCCAACATCAGCTTCTTGGCTTGCTCACGCCGAGCCTCTTCCTGACGCTCGCGCACGACAATATTGCGGAGGATTTGATTCTCGCGCGTAAGCTTCGTCGTCTCCTCTGCATTCGCCCCGGTGAGCTTCGCTTTCTCGAGCTGCGAGGACGCGTCCTCCAGCTGGGCACGCAAGTTGGTGACCGTGACCTCAAAGTCCTTATTCTGCTTTTCGCTCGCGGCCAATTGCGCTCGTAAGTTCTCCAGCTGTTTCCTTACCTCGGCGAGCTCCTCCTCCCTCTTCGGCTTGTCTTCACTAATCTCGCGCACCGTCTTCTCCGCGGTCTCCAGTTTTTGTTTTAGATCCGTGTTCTCGGCCACCAGCAATTGCACGCGGTTCTCCGCATCTTTCAATCCGGCCAGTTGTCCGCGTGCCTCATCCCGCTCTTTCGTCACCTTCGCGATTTGCGAATTGGCATCGACGAGCTTCGCGTTCTGCGAGTCGCGCTCTTTTTCGGCTGCGGCGCGCCCTTCTTCCGCGGCAGTGAGCGCTTTCTTAAGTTGTATGATCTCTCCCTTGAGCGCCGTCTGCGCTTTGGCATCGGCGTTGCCGTTCGATTGAATCTTTTCCAACGATGCCTGCGCCGAAAGCAGCCGATCCCGCAAACTTTTCTCGGCTGTTCTTGTCCGCTCCAGGTCTTGCTGCCCTTGGTTGAGCTTGGAGTTAGATTCCTGCAACTTGGTGTTAAGCGTCTCTTTTTCCTGTTCAACCTGGCTGATTTTCGATCGCGATCGCTGCAGCTCTGCCTGCAACTGATCGACTCTCTCCCGCAATTTTCGCGTCGCCTCTTTGATGGCGGCGTCGTTCACCGCCGCTGGCCCGGTCGCGCTCGCCGCAGCCTTGCCGCCAGCAGGACTCATTACAGCAGTCGGTCGCACGGTCCCAATCTCGACCGTAGGCTCCGCCGTTTTCTGCGGCGATGGCGACGGTGTGTTCCCCGGCAGGCCGGAATTGGCTGCGGCCAGATCTCGTTGTGTTCCGGACTTTCCTTGCACCCGTAGAATGCACTCCGATACCTTGCGACTCCGGTACTCGACGATCGCTGGCTGCCAACTGGCATGCATCTTCTTGAGTTCCTCGAGCAAACTTCCAGCGAAACGATACTTGGCCAGAGCAGGCCCGAATTGGTTGTCTCGCTCGAGCTTCTCCCCCTGTTGCGCCGTCATATAAGCCTTCAAAAACGTCTCGCTCGGATCGTCGATTTGGGCGCCGGCAATTGGCGCCAGAAGAAGAGATACAGCGAGCAAAATCGAACCCAATTTCGTCATGCAGTAACGAAGCCGAAGAATAATCGGACGGCCAGCGCTTGCAATGCTAAGGAGAAGCACGCTGGATAGAAGCGGAGAACGTGCCACGAGCGAGAAGCCGACCGTTTGCAAAAAATAGGTGCACTCACTAAACTGCCTGCCGCTCGGGATGACGGTGGCCATAGCTCAATGGTAGAGCCCCAGATTGTGGTTCTGGTTGTTGCGGGTTCGAGTCCCGTTGGCCACCCGCCTTGTTTTCGTAGGTAAAAAGCACCTTACGCGAACTTTTCTCCTTGCTATTTCGGTCAGTTTTCGGACAGTATTCGCGCACTTATCTATGGTTTCCGCGAAACGTCATCGATTCCCGCTCGTCGTAAAAAGAGGTTTATCAACTGTTAAAATTTACCGCGACCGAAAGCCAGGGGGTACCTATTACCGCGTCACATATCACATCGGCGGCAAGCGCCACCGGTTGAACTTTAACGATTTGCAGCAAGCAGTGAACGAAGCCGAAGCCAAAGCGTCGCAGCTGTCTCGTGGCGACATTGATGCGATGCAGCTCTCTGGACGCGACAGGCTCGTTTACGGACGCGCCGTTGATGCCATTAGAGAACTTAGCGTTCCGCTGGATGCTGCCGCGTTGGAATACACCGAGGCGAGAAAGCTTCTGAATGGAACCCCGCTGATTGAAGCAGCGCGGTTCTACAAACGACATCATGGTGAGGGAATAACACGCAAGAGCATTGCCGATGCAGTTGACGAAATGATTGCGACGAAGAAGGCAAGCGGAGTCAGTGAGCTTTATCTGGCCGACTTGCGCTACCAGCTTGGTGTTTTTAAGCAGCGATTCTGCTGCGATCTCGTGTCGTTAACGGCGGATGATGTGCGTAATTTTTTCGCGGATCTTGGATCAGGAGCCCGCAGCTTCAACAATTTCGCCCGAACCCTAAAGACGTTTTTCCGTTTTGCCCAAGATCGCCGTTGGCTCTCCAAAGAGGCCGATCTACTTGCTTCGGTTCATAGATGAAAAGAAAAAACCTACGCCTATTGATATTTTCACTGCGCGGGAATTGTCGGCTCTCTTGAAATATGCTTCTACCGATCTTGCGACTTGTTTGGCCATAGCGGCTTTCACAGGCCTCCGATCAGAGGAGATTCTTCGGCTTGAGTGGAGCGATCTACGCCTCAGCGCAAACTTTGTCGAAGTCGGGGCACACAAAGCCAAAACCGCAACGCGCCGCCTTGTTCCCATCCCAGCCGTTCTAGCGCAGTGGCTGGCTATGGCCGGGAATCGAGATGGTGGTCCTGTCTGGCCCGTGAGTAAGACCGCTTACTTCGACGCGATTCGCGCTACTGCCCGGCGCGCCAGGGTGACGTGGAAACAAAATGCGCTGCGACATTCGTGGATTAGCTACCGGCTCGCGGAAGTTCAAGATGTGAATCGAGTCGCATTGGAAGCGGGCAATTCACCGCAAATGATCTTCCGGCACTACCGGGAGTTGGCGACGCCAGAGCAGGCGCGCGGCTGGTTTAACATCATGCCGCAGAGCGCCCCGAACGTCGTCACGTTTAACGCTGCGGCACGTTGATGCGAGCTACGGCGAGCGAAAGGCGTTCAGGCGGTACCAACGGATGATGCACAGTGTGCCGCGTACCAAGGAGGCGGCGCGTGAGGTTCTTCGCCGCTTTCAGATATGCGCCGACCGGAACGCAAAATTCCGCCTGGTGCAACAATTGCACGAGGCCATGAAATGTCAGGCGTGGTGGCCTTCGGGCGATCAGCTCCGAAGGCTCGATTCAGCGATAGCTGATTTATGGTACGTCGAGCGAAAAGCCGCGCCACGTCCATTCTGGCGCGCATATCATCTAATAAATGCCCGCTATAAGCCGCTCCACATACGAGCGACGCTGGACGGTCTCATCAAGCGCGTTTCAGATCTCTTAACTGCTATAAAGCCTTCGCGACTCGCAGAGATCGAACGGTATGCGCAAGCGCATCCCGAAAAGCAAGATGGCAGACGGCTGTTGGATTTCGTGACGGCGATCCGTGCTTACCCCAAGAACAAGCTGTCGAGGCGTGAATGGAACGATTATTACGATCTACTTCGCCGATGGCCTAACCAGACGCCTACGATCGAACTGAAGTCGAAGCTGCCACACGATAGTGCTGCTTTGTGGAGCTACGCCCACGCGCTGGAATTGCTACTCGATGATAACGAGCGGGAGAGAATACTCGCGAAAGCTGAACTGCTGCTCAGGTGGGTAGCTTACTTAGGCAATCCGGGTTATTACGACGTTCTCCTTGTGGAACCGCTCTTTGACGAAAGACGAAAGTTCGCCGAGCGAAATTCGGTCGAGGAGAAGCAGCGCAAGCTTAAGGCCGCCATTCGCACCCGAGTACAACGGTCTCGGAGCCGAATGGAAACGAATGGCTGCTAGGATCCCTCGCAGGCGAGGCAGGCAAATCACTTTCGGTTCGGATGGCTGGCTCAAAGGTCGGCGTCTGGTCGGACTTTGCCACTGGCGAAACCGGCAGCAACTTACTGGAGCTTTACATTCAAGCCCGGCAAGTAGACTGCGGCCAAGCGCTCAAAGAATGCGCAGAGTGGCTAGGAGAACCATTGCTGGAGGCACGCGGCAGACAGTCTGTCCTGCGTGAGACGCCACACAAAGCCGACCCTCTTAAAGTTCTGGCAGGTGAAATCTACTCCCCGACAGACGAGGAATGCTAGCGGGTGTACCAGATGGTTGCGCGTCTGCGCGACGACGCAGCGCTGCTCGACTGGATCGCCAAGATGCGCGGTTGGAAGCCCGAGACATTGCGACAACTGGCGCTAGAGCTATACCTCGGGTTGGGACGACGAAAAGAAGGCTATCGCTTTTATTTACGATACTGGCCTCAAGCTCCGGTGGCGGGAGAAGGGCGAGCGCGTTATCCGTTGGCGTTTGGTAAACCTTGGCTGTGGCGTGGGGCATATCTCACCTTTGCGCAGACAGTCTATGTCACGGAAGGCGAGACTGACGCGATTGCGCTGATTGACGCTGGCATAGAAACCGATCCGGGAACGATTGCCGTAGCTATACCATCCGCAAGCACGTTCAATGAAGAGTGGGTGCAGTTGTTTCGTAGTAAAGATGTAGTTCTGGCCTTCGACGCCGATGATGCAGGTCAGGGAGCGACCCTGAAAGTATCGAAGCTCCTGCTTCCGTTCGTCCGATCGCTAAAGGCAAATCAAATGGGAGGGACTACAACATGCCTGCTAGTCCCTCCAAAGACATCAGCGATCTTCATCAAAGTCTCGGGCGCGAGAACTTGGTTCGAGAGATAAAAAGCCACGTTTTTCCTCTGCGGGAGCCACGAATCAGGTTCTTCTCGCCAACATTGTTCTCGTCGGCGACTGCGAAGTTATGCGTGGCGAGGTCTTCGTTATCGGAGGCGAGCCTGGCGTAGGGAAAAGCAAGGTTGCTACGCACCTAGCTGTGGCAGGTGCAACCCGAGCTAACTGGGAATGCCAGTGCATCGGCAGTTCTGTACGATGATCGTTCAAACCGAGAATGGTCGCTACCGTTTGCAACAGGAATTTGAAAAACTGCAATGCTGCGACCTAGATAAATGGATCAGGGTGTCGGAACCTCCACCATTCGGATTAACCTTATCAAACACAGAGTTTCAAGACGACATCCGAGCTGCCTTGGACTCTTTCAAACCTGATTGCGTCATCCTGGATCCATGGAATGCCGCCTCCCGGGATGATAAGCATCGTGACTACGTCGATACCTTTGAGAAGCTGCGCAACCTCTTGCCCGGGCGCGAATAAGCCGGCGCTTGGGGTAGTCGCGCACACCCGAAAGCCGCACCCAAACGAGAAGCGCACCGGCGGTACAGGACTAATGCATATCCTTTCTGGCAGCTATGTGCTGACGAGTGTCCCGCGCTCCATATTTGTCATGATTCGCGGGAGTCAGGCTGAAGATGATAACTCAGTTGTCTGGTGCAATCCGAAGAACAGCAATGGCCCGCTGCAAAGCAGATCGGCTTGGGAGCGTCGAGCCGATGGTTTTGTAACGCTGGCAGACTTCGATTGGGACGAATTTGATCAGCCGCCTGAGTCCCGCATAAAGATCACCGTCGATCATATACGCGAGGTATTCGCAGAATCCTCGGAGCTAAGGCTCGGGGATGCGGTTCAGAAGCTGGTTGATCTGACCGGCGTCAAGAGAGGCTCAGCCTACAACGCGCTAAACAAGAAGTTCCGTGAGCATTTGCAGCGCAACAATGGCTCGCTGCGGTTTATACCATGAAGGCCATTCATTCATCGAATTTTCATCGAAAACGCATTCGCAGGATGAATGAAAACGTTGTCATTCATCCAAATCTCTAGGGAATTACGATGAATAACAAGGCAATTGGTCGTCCAATCGAGCTAACGGACCAACAGGCAGATGAACTTCTACAGCGCATCGACGGCGATTCTCTGTTAGACATCGTCCAAAGCGACGGTGATTGGCCGTCTTACCGCACGATCTTAACATTTCCACGCGCGGGGTAGTCGGTACAGGTGAACAGGTCTTGATCGGAGGCTTTATTTCCGGCGTCGTTAAAGAAATCTTGCGCGGAAAAAACAACGCACACGCCTTGCGCGCACAGTAAGCCAGGGAGCCAGTTCCCGAACGCGAAAGAGCTAGATGGCCACACGGTCTCAATCGCAGGCAAGATCGTGGCCGCAATTCGCGGGCAACAACAATCACTTTCCAGCGGGTTGCGAGTTATTTTGTAGCCGTTTGTAGAGCAATGTAGCGACAATCCCTACCGCCATT
>QHNU01000209.1:0-3445 GCA_003218525.1 Verrucomicrobiota bacterium | reverse complement strand
TTCTGCCGTAAAGAGCGATGTCTTCGATGCGAGCGCTATCGTTCAGCGTGACTAAAGCGCTTCCTGAATTTTGGAATCCCTTACGATCAACGTAATAAAAATTCTCCCATGGCGTACCGTTGACATCGTGTCCGAACACGTCAATCCAGCGCAGGGAATATCCGCTGTCGGCAAAGTTCCACCAAACATTTGCGTTGGCCGTGGGATCAAGCTGGAACAAGTCGGTATCAAACAGCGTGCCGCCGTTTAAGACTCCGAAAGCGCTGAGCCAGCCGGGAATATTGTCCGAGTGGCCGCCGCTGGGCTGCACGACTGCGGCGTCGTCAAACAGGGCAAGTTGAGACTGTTCCTGTTTATGGGCAATCTCTAAAAGCGCTGGGGGAATTTCGGTTGCGGTGCTCCAGTCAAAGCCGCCTGGGGTGGTGTCGATTAAAACTGCGTTAAGCGTTGAGGCGGCGAGAGACAACGCGAGCGCGAGCATGAGCGTTTTCATTGTGGTTCCTTTGGTTCTTTACAGCTGATCGTAAGCGGTTGGGCTTGGATCGCCGATAATATTATTTTAGCCCCTGGATAATTGGCGGGCTGGTGAGATGCCCGAAGGTGCTGGCGACAGGCTAAAATCATTCAGGTTAAACTGGTCGATTGGTGGAATCACTCCATTAGGCGTGGCCCCCTGGAGCGTGATCTCAGTAAAATCGGAATTGATCACCTGATAGTAAACCGAGCCATGCGCTGGGTTATTGTCGAGCGCGATCATCCCGCCCCCCTTTGTTCCGTTCAAGGTGAACTCGTTGCCAACCGTAATAACGTACCGGCTGACCCGGCCCTTGTGCGGGTCGAATTGGAAAGTGGCAGTGAAAACATCTCCGACGCTGAACTGACTGGATTGGTCAACCACGCCGGTAAAAGTGATGGTGGCGGCTTGGACCGCGCTAACTGCGGCTAAGACGATTGATAGAAGTAGGGTTTTCATAGGTGAGTTTGGCGAACTCGGGTGCGCGAAGTCGTTTGCAACCGTGACGCGGTCGAGTTTTGCGCGCGTGTCGTGACGTCCCCGCCTCATCCAGGACGATATCGCGGACCGCAATGTAAGCTCCCGCCGTCGACTGCTTTAGCCTGTCTCCATAAATCCCTTAAACGGGCTTTCGCTGAAACGCTCGCCGCCCTTTGACCGATTTTAGAACTTGCTGGCACCCACCATTGCGGAAGCAGCTCTCATGCTTGCCTCGCCCTTGGAGTTTCGTCACCGGGTAACGCCCTCGATTACGCTCAGCAACGTACGCATTCGGGTGTCTGCGATATTCAGGTGCTCGACGACAATTGGAATGTTGTCGAGACGATCTCGAATGAGGATTTGAAGCCGGTTGTGTAGCTGGGATAAACCGTCGGTTCTCATCCGTCGCGCACTCGTAATTAGGTGTTATCACGACCAGGTTGTGCACCTGCTTAATTTACCTATGAGAAATTTTTCCGGTGTCCTGCCGGTGTCGTTTTTACGCGGCGAGCGCGGGTTTGGATCGCTCCCAAACCCAAAAGCGACGATGCTCCCGTTCCCATTCTTCGTGTTCCTCTTTTTGCATAAGGCGTTGGAGCGGAGAAGGCTCGGGCTGAATTAGGTCGAGAAGAAAAATGTCGATGACGGTTGCGCCCTCGTCCACCAGTCGGTCGAGACGAGTTGCGGCAACTAACGCGAGACGGCAGCGCTGGTAAAATCGGCGAACGTGGAGAGGTTGCTCGCGACATTCCGCGATCGTCGCGGCATCAGCTTTCTTTGGTATTCCCACATGCGCGTCTGATTTATTGGCTCGATCGATTGCCTTTCGCGTGTAACCCTTCGGTGGATTAGTTCGATTTCGCTCCGGCAAAACGGTGGTCACGTAATGTTGCCGCTTCGGTGAGCGAGCCAAGCGCTCAGAGCACCAACCTTTATGTCCGTGCGGCAAACCGCAGCCGCAGTTTGGAAGAGAGACGTTCTGCTTGACCTTGCGAATCGTCATCGGCGAGACGCGTAATTCTCTGGCGATCTCGCGCACGCCCAGGCCATCGAGCAGACGCTTCCTAATCTGTTCTGTTTTCATTGCAAAAAACGGGAGGCGAAATCCCCCGATCCGACTCCCGTCACAAGCAGCCGTCCCATAATTCGGCTACTTTTACCGGACGCTTCCGCTAAGCGCCCGCTGCGTCAAACAATCTTTTTTCCCGGTGTCATTTCGGTGTCGAGAAAGGCCAGAAAATACGACCAAAAACGTCTATTTCGTAAAAAGCTTTATGTCGTATTTACCTGGGACAGATTGAGAAAAGTAGGGGTTTGTTCAAGGTTGTGCACCTGCATCAGATTGATCGTTTTTGTAGTCGGGCAAGCGATCGTTCCATCGAATCGATGCCACTTTATTTTCCGCGCGTCCAAAACCTTGGTCGCAAGGAAGAGTGAATTGCGCAGTCCAAGTTTCGCCACAAGCTCGCCGATCACGTCTTCGGCGCGCCCATACATCGGTGACGAGTCGATCATGGCGTCCGCCAAGTTTCACGAAAGTAGTGAGCACATCCTGAAGTGGGCGCTCTTCCGCCTCTAAAGCCCGGCAGCGCTGAGCTTGTCAGCGATGATTTCCCAGTATTTCATGGTTGCTCATGCGGAAGCAGGAACGTGGCCGCACGGGCCGCCAAAATGGCACGTCTCGACCTTCGCTCTCATCGCGTTGCACGCCCCCAAAGAATGTCGCACAGCTTTTCTTCACGATTGTTGCCGCCGCTCTAAGCGTATGTTCTTGTTCGCGCAGCCAAGCACCCGCGGAGCTACGTGGAGAAGTCTTTATTGTCACGGCCAGAGCGTGAAACTCGGACTTGTCGAAATCGCAATATCCAAGCGCTCTGATCTAAACAGGGTCGTTTGATGCGACCAGACAAGCAATCGCGGAAGAACAAAAACGACTCGATGACGTGATGCGGCGCATTAGCGAGTCCACAGGGCACGCGATGGGAGTAGAGGGGCTCGAATTTCGAGCCAAGTGCCGCAAAGTTACCTTGGTTCCGCAAAGCCGTTCTTCAACGCTCTGCCTAAGCCGATCGCGACTGCGAGGACTGACGCCGACGGCAAATTTAAAATTCAAGCTTCCTCGGGCAAACTTGCACTAGCGGCGACTGCATACCGGCGGATCGTCGACGAAGTTGAACAATATTTTGGGGTGATCGGGGTCGAAATTAACCGAAGTCCGGCGACAGTCACGCTCTCAAACGACAATCTTACTGATAGCTCTTCTAACGAGTCACTTTTACGGACAACGTCGACGGCGACGATGCTCGGTGAAAAGGAAACAGCGGACGGCTTGGCGTCTGAACTTCGGGAAATACTTTTACGTCATTCGCAGGTTACAACTTTAGCTCCTGCAATTTCGTCAACATCAGCGCAGACCATACCCGAACAGAGCGCAAGGCCGCTTCCGCAATC
>QHNU01000208.1 GCA_003218525.1 Verrucomicrobiota bacterium | reverse complement strand
GGGTGATCTTACTCGCAGCATTCTGAATCGCTCGCAATGCCCGGTGCTGGTCGCCCGCAGCGCCGGCGTGAATTCAGGTGCTGGGCTTCTACGTCGATTATGGCGGAGGATCTTCAACCGGGCCGGGCTCTAATCAACTTCGCGCCAATATCTTCGACAACGCCAGCGCGTCTGCCCGAATTAACGCTTCGCCGATCAAGAGAGCGTCAATGGGGAAAACGGACATTCTCGCGACGTCTTCGGAGTTTCGGATCCCGCTTTCACTGACGATACTGATGCCAGGCGGAACGTGGGGGAGCAATTTCTCGGTTGTCTCAAGATCAACTTCGAAGGTAACCAGATCTCGATTGTTGATGCCGATGATCTTGGCTCCGGCGTCGACCGCAATCTGGAGCTCATCTGACGTGTGCACCTCCACCAGCGCGCTCAGCCGGTTCGCGGTCGCGCATTCACGCAGCGAACGCAGCCGTTCGGGACTGACCGCGGCTGCAATCAACAAAATCGCGTCTGCATTGGCAGCAGCCGATTCCAAAATCTGCGCTTCGTCGACTATGAAGTCCTTGCGCAGGACAGGCAGCGCGATCTCTTCACGCACGGTGCACAAGTCATCGATCGAGCCAAGAAAGTAATTCCGCTCGGTTAAGACGGAGACGGCGTCAGCTCCGCTCGCTTCAAAGCGTTTCGCAATTGCGACTGGATCATACTTCTCCGCAATCACTCCGGCTGAGGGAGACGCCTTTTTCGTTTCGGCGATGATTTTCAGTCGCTCACCGCGCCGTTGAATAGCAGACGGGAAATCGCGGAAATCCGTTCGACTTTCCGCGACGGTTCGAAAGTTCTTCACGCGCGATCTGGCGGACGTGATTTCGCGGCTCTTTGTGGCGACGATTTCCTTTAATCTGTTCACTCGCAATGAGTAACCAAATAGCCGAATTGCGCCAACGATTTGAATTCACCCGGCATTTTTCTGCGTATCGTTCCAAATGGAGACAGAGCGCGAAAGAAGCCGACGCAGAATACAGCGGCGGAATTGGCTCGCACATCTCTGGCGCGAATGGACCGTGGAAAGGCGCCGACCAATCGTGCCCGCTTTCGCAACGCCAACTCCAGGGATGTGGAGCAGCGAGGAAGTCACAGCGGCCTGGCTCGGCCACTCGACGGTGCTGATCAACTTTTTCGGTCTGATGATCATTACCGATCCTGTCTTTTCCAGGCGTATCGGGATTCGGCTTCCATTTCTTACGCTTGGTCCCAAACGTCTCACCGAACCCGCACTTGCGTTTCCCGAACTGCCCCCCATCGACTTGGTCTTACTTTCGCACGCACATTTCGACCATATCGACCGATGGACGCTGAAACGTTTTCCCAAGTCGACGAGTGTCATTACTGCACGCAGCACGCGCGATCTTCTGCGAGGGACAAAATTCTCGGAAATCATCGAACTCGATTGGAACAAGACAGTTCGGGTCAGCCCGCGGGGACTGGAAGTAGAAGTCACCGCCTTTCGCCCGAACCACTGGGGCGCGCGCATGCAATACGACGAGCATCGCGGCTACAACAGCTACATCATTTCGCGGGGCGACAAGCGCATCATTTACGGCGCAGACACTGCAATAACAGAGGCGTTTGCCAAGTTGCGCGATGGCAGACCCTTTGCTCTCGCGATTATGAGTATTGGCGCCTACGATCCATGGATTCGCGCACACGCCACCCCCGAGCAGGCGATCGCGATGGCAGATGCGGCCGGCGCGCAACACATCATGCCGGTGCATCATCAGACTTTTCGACTCAGCGTGGAGCCATTTCGTGAGCCGATCGAACGCTTCACCCGAGCGCTGGCCCATGCGCCAGAACGAATTGCGCTGCGCGAAATCGGCGAAACATTTGTGCTCCCGCCTTAGGCTTCCGCCTTGCCCGGGGCGAGGCCGGGTGCAATCTTTGCCACCGCCCGATCAAGCCGACGTAGCTCAGCTGGTAGAGCAGCGGTTTCGTAAACCGCAGGTCACGGGTTCGAATCCCGTCGTCGGCTCCAAGGTGCAATGGAAACAGCGATTATCGTTCCGACCTTGCAGGAGGCGGAGAACATCGAAGCGCTCATCACTCAGATCGAGCAAACCGGTCTTCCATTTGCCGAAATTGTTTTTGTTGATGACGGATCAACGGACGGGACACGTGAACAAATTCGAGCTTTTGGGGAGAAGCGTCGAGTTCGCCTGGTGGAACGAGAGGGCCCTGATCGTGGTTTAGCAGGAGCGATTGTAGCCGGAGCGGAATCGACAGCCGCGAGCTTGCTCGTAGTAATGGACGCCGACCTCAGTCATCCGCCTCGCCAAATCGGGGCTTTGTTACGTCCGATCTTGATGAATGAAGCCGATCTCGTCATCGGCAGCCGCTATGTCCGCGGCGGGGCGACTCCGGGTTGGCCGGTCTGGCGGCGGGTCATCTCGCGAGCCGCCTCCGGTTTGGCTTATCCTCTTACTGGCGTTCGCGATTCCATGTGCGGTTTTTTCGCCATTCGCCGCGATTGTTTGCTGCGCTTCGCGAAGACAGCGGTGGGATTTAAGATCGTGTTTGAAGTGATCGTGCGTGGCCGCAAGACACTGCGCGTCCGGGAAGTGCCAATCGTTTTTCAGAATCGTGAACGGGGACGCTCCAAAATGTCACTGACGGAAGCAGTTCGTTTCGCCCTGCGCTGGACTCGTGCCATCATCCGGCGCTTGTTTTACCGAAGCCCGTCGGTCTCGGCGCTTCCGGCACGGAAGTTATCGCACGACTGAACCGGACGCGCATTTTGCGCGCCACAGCTCGGCTGCGATCGCTACATAAAGTGCGAGAGCGGCGAACAAAACGCTCCCGTAAATCTGCATTACCCGCGGCGCGACGGCGGTTGCCGCAAGCAGGATTGTCGCGGTGAGGACTAATGGAGCCGTGATCCTCGCGTGCTCGCATCGCAACAGGACATGTAGAAGCAACGCCAGCGGCAGCATTAGCCAGCTAAACAGATAGCCAAACGCGAGTGGGGTGAAGATAAGGATCAGAATTAATAGCGCCCCGAATTCCAGTGGCTCAATCTGACGACGCCGCACCCGCGGCATAACAGCAACGAACGAAATCCCGAACAAAAGCGCGATCATCATGATCACCGCGTTCACCTGTTCGAAATTCAGATCGGCGAAATTGGCATAGGTCACAGGTTTTCCCTCGTCTTCCGCGCTGACGTGCCGCAACAGACGATTCGATAATCCCCAGATCGATTGATTTTTCCAGCTGTAGCCGCGCGCTGCTCGCTGTGCAATTCCAGCTTGATCGTAATGCAACATGCCGCGCTGCCACTCGCGAAAATCGGCCACGGTTTGCTGCCATCCGCGAATCGGGATAGGCAACAAAAAGAGAAGAAACGCGAGACAAAGAATCAATGAGGCAGTGGCGATCCAGTAACGACGATAAAGGAGATAGATGATAGCAAGAAGCGGGAATGCCTTAATTCCAGCGGCAAGTGCGATGAGTGCGCCGGCTAAAATCTCGCGATCGCGCCGCAAACAGGCAAATGCGCCGAGCATTACCGCCAGCAAAACCAAGCTCGGCTGACCCAAGTGATAACTTGACCAGATAAACACGACGACGACCGCATTCGAAACGAGGGCGATAGCGGTGCCAAATCGCCGAGACTCACCGGTCGCGAGTGCGACCGAAAATTTGATGCAGAAGATCCATGCAATCGTGTTTAGCAGGGCCAGAATCAAAATCATTGCCGGTTTACCCGCTGCTGCCGCGCCCGCCAGCAATAGCGCACAGGCCGGCGGATACATGAACGGAAACACGCCCGAATGCGGATAGATCTCGCGGTTTCGAAGCACGGCCTGGGCGGCGTCGAACCACGTCCGGTAGTCCATCTCCGTGCCAGATCGGAGGAAACGAACGAATGGAACCAAGGTGAACGTAACTGCGACAGCGATAAACAGTCCGAGGATGAGCCGGCGTGCCAGCGGCTTGTCCAATCCCTCAGCGAGATGGCGCAAGCGGTCACTCACAGCGATTCAACCGCTATTTGCCGACGATGTTTTGATCGTTGAGCGACGGCCGTGCCTTATGCCACTCCGTGCTTTGTTCGTAGGCGTAGGCGATTTCGAAGATGCGCGCTTCGTCGAGCGCCTTGCCCAGAAATTGTAATCCGATCGGCAATGTGCGGCCGCTTTCCGATCGAGCGAACCCGCATGGTAAACTGATGCCGCAAATGCCAGCGAGATTACCGGCGTTCGTGAAAATATCGGCCAGATACATCTGGAGTGGATCGGATGTCTTTTCGCCAATCTTAAATGCCGGTGTCGGCGATGTCGGGGATACAAGCGCGTCGACTTTCGCAAGAGCCTGCTCGAAATCGCGCCGGATCAACTCCCTCACCTTTTGCGCACGCAAATAATAGGCGTCGTAATAACCGGAACTGAGAACGTAAGTGCCGAGGATAATTCGGCGCTTCACCTCTGCACCAAATCCCTCCTCACGCGTGCGGCCGTAGAAATCGAGCAGATCGGTTGGATTTTCCGCGCGATAGCCGTAACGCACTCCGTCGAAGCGCGCGAGATTCGCCGATGCTTCCGCAGTCGCTAATATATAATAGACGCTGATCGAATAATCGGTGTGCGGAAGCGAAACCTCGACGATCTCCGCTCCGAGGGAGGCAAGATGCTTCACCGCCACGTCCACTGCCTGTCGCACCGGGGAATCGATGCCTTCAATCATGTATTCCTTGGGCAACCCAAGACGCACCCCTTTCAGCCCGCGTCCCAGTCCGGCGGCGTAATCTGGCACTGGTTCATTCAGGCAAGTTGTGTCGCATGGATCAGGCCCGGCAATCGCGTTCATGATTAATGCCGAATCGCGTACGGTTTTCGTGAGCGACCCCACCTGATCAAGCGAAGAGGCAAACGCGGTCAGCCCGTAGCGCGAGACACGCCCATAGCTTGGTTTCACCCCAACAATCCCGGACAAAGCCGCCGGTTGTCGAATGGAACCGCCAGTGTCCGTTCCCAACGCACCAAAGGCGGCGTCGATGGCCACCGCGGCGGCGGATCCGCCACTCGAACCACCTGGCACGCGCGACAAATCCCACGGATTGCGCGTCAGCTGAGCGCTGGAATTTTCCGTCGAGGATCCCATCGCGAACTCGTCCAGGTTGGTCTTGCCAAAGGGAATTGCTCCGGCTGCACGCAATTTTTCAATCACCGTTGCGTTGTAAGGCGCGCGGTATCCGCGCAGAATCTTTGAGGCGCAGGTGCACGGCTGGCCGGCGACATTGATGATATCTTTAATGGCGATCGGAACACCGCCGAGCGGCAAATTTACATCCGCTTTTTCGGCTTCCACCGCGGCCGCGCCAAAATCCCGCGAGAGATATGCACCAATCTTTCCATCAACAGCGTTGATCCGTTCTTCAACTGCTTCCAGCACTTCGCGCGCAGACACTTCCCGACGACGGAGTAAAGGTCGGAGCTCAGCAATACTGAGCGCCGAAAGGCCACTCCTCGTCATTCGACGACTTTCGGAACAATAAAAAGATTGTTCGCCTGATGCGGCGCATTACTCAACGCCTGCTCGGCGGTGAAGCAATCGCGGGGCTCGTCCTCGCGAAAGACATTGAAAATCGGAACGGCATGAGCGGCCGCTTCTACGCCAGTGACGTCGATTTCTTTCAACTTCTCAGCGTACTTCAAAACATCACCGAGCTGTTTTTGAAAAAGGTGCGTTTCTTCGGCGCTGAGATTGAGTCTCGCCAGTTTCGCGACATACGCGACATCCAGGTCCGATTCCCCTGCCATTAGAAACGGAAATGCGTCATCAGCCACACGATGGCGGCAGCCAATGCAATGACTAGTACCAGAAAAATAATTCGGCCTTCTCGCCGTTCCTTCCGCAATGAGCCGCGCCGACGTGTTCCACGTTCCTCGTCTCCCCAGCGTTTGTCACGCAAAGCAACCGAAGCATCGAGCCGGCTGCCCCCGGCATTTGCTCGTTGCAGCAATTCCTCACGCTGCTGACGCGATTTTTCTTCAGCGACTCGGGGCGCTTCTTCGATCATGCGCTGCAGTTTTTGAACTCGGTCGCGCAATTCGTTCTCGCGCCGGACGAGTTCCTGTTGTTGCTGGTTGAGCGGCGACCCGGATTTGAGCGAGCGACGAGGCATGCGGCGATTTCAGCCCTTTGCCATGAAAAAGAAGAGGGCGAGCCCGATCAAGCCAAACACAATCAGCGGTAAGGAGAAGGCGAAACCGATCAACATCCATTGCAAAAAAGGTCGCTGCCCGTTCGCTGTGCCAGCCTCGGGCGTCGCCTCCGGCAATGCCATTTCCTCAGAGTCCTGCGTCGCGATCGCCTGCAAACGGCTACGTTGCTGGCTGAATTCCGCGCGTGCATCGTCCACGGTGCTGAGCGCTCGACTCAATTCCTTGTGCAAGTCCGCTGGGTTCCAACTCTTCGGATCAATCGCCTCCAACATCTCCAAATGTTGGCCAAAGCTTTCCCGAGTCGCCCGCAGTTGTTCGAGTTTCTTCTGCGTCTCGTAGGCTTCGCGCTCCAGGATTACGAGCGAACGCGTTAATTTGTCCGTCATCTCCGCGCGCCCATGATCGAGTTCTTCCTGTCGCCGGCTTAATTCTTCAAGCTCGCGTTTTTGCTTCTCGATCTGTTCCTGCTGACGCTTCAACGAAAGCAGTTGCTCCTGCGCTTTCTGCACTTGCGTATCCAGCAATTCGGGCGTGACTGCCTCGTCGTCGCTCAATTCCAACATTTGCTCGATGGGTCGAATTCGTTCTGGCATGACAATACTTCCGCGATGTCGCATGACCGTGTGGTCTTAAACGGCGGCAGCTCTTCGGACATTAATGAGCACAATTGAGAATTCCAGATTTTTCCCGGAAAATTCGCATTTTCGCGCAAATATCGATAGTCCAGGACCGCACGAACGAGTTTTCGACCAGGTGATCCCCATCTCTGGCCGATTCGATCTGGAAGGTGCCGAGCCCTCCAATTGGCGAGTTCAAGCTTGGTCCAATGACACTTTAATCGGCGAAACTGCATTGCTTTCATCGGATCCGGAAAGCCAGTCCGGTAAAGAATCGTGCGGAACTAATGTGGCGAGATTTCGTCTCCTGGCGCGTTTCCCGCAATCAATCGATGCCGAGCGGGACCTTACCATTCGAGTCACGGCAATGAAAAATGCCGGCCAAATAAAGCATGTGATTGGGGACTTGAGTGTCCGGGTTGTGCCATCGGGCCTGGACCGAAAGCATTATGGGGACGTTCTTCAGCCGACGCAGAAATTGCTGCTCCACCGCGAAAATATTTACGGCTCCGGACCGCCGGTCCAAGAAGCAAATCCGGAGGGTGTCCGGTTTGTGCTTGAATATTTGCCGCGTCGATCTCGCGTCCTCGATGTCGGATGTGGCGCTGGAGCATATGCCCCGCCCCTCATTGCTGCCGGCCATACCTGGTTGGGTTTGGAGGTGAACCCAGCTTGCCACGCGATTCTTGAGCGACGCGCTCTGCCCTACCGCCAGTCCAAACCGAACGAAGAAGTTTTTCCGGTCGAGAATCAGGAGTTTGACTGCGCAATTTGCGTTGAAGTGCTCGAGCATATTGCCAATCCGAACCGTTTTCTCTCCGAAATCGCACGTGCCATCCGCCAGCGCGCGATTTTTTCGGTACCAAATCTTGAGATCATCCCATACTTCGCCTCGCTTCAAGTCGTTCCCTGGCATTTGCTCGAGGCGGATCACAAAAATTTTTTCACTCGCACTAGCCTGCACGCGCTGCTTTCACAGTACTTCCGAAGGGTTGAAGTTTTTTCTTACGCCACACATCCGGTCCATACCCGGGAAGGCATCCCCCTTCACGCACATCTTTTCGCAATCGCGGACAAATAGCCTCACCGGCCCGGCATCATCTCGATCAACGTGCCCTTAAAATATTCTGTTTCAGGCAAGTTGGGCAGCACCGGATGATCGAGCGCCTGTTCAAAGCGGCGCAAGCGTCGCGCCGATTTTCGCGCATCAACCAGCGCGTCGGAGATTGTACTGGAGATTGTGCTGGCAAAAATCGAGTCGGTGACGTGATGCGAACAGGAAAAGGTCGCGAGAAGCCCGTCGCGCGAGAGGAGTTTAAACGCGCGGAGATGTAACTCGCGATATCCGCGGATGGCATCGTGCACACGGCTCTTTGTTTTCGTAAACGAAGGCGGATCGACAATGATTAAATCAAACTCTGCGCCCGCTTTCTCCGCCGCACGCAGGTACTCGAAAACATCCTGCTCGACCCAGCGGATCGGCAATTGATTATCCTTGGAATTCTCCCGCGCCCCCTCGATTGCACTCGCCTGGATTTCAACGCCAATGATCTCGCTCGCTCCGGCGCGAGCGCATACGAGCGCGAATGCTCCTTGATTGCTGAAGCAATCAAGAACGCGCCGGCCCGGCGCCAGCCCCGCCACGGCGGCGTAATGCGGAACTTGATC
>QHNU01000303.1:3315-3814 GCA_003218525.1 Verrucomicrobiota bacterium | reverse complement strand
CTGTGATTCATAATTTCGCGCTGGTAAATATGCGCATCGCTCAGGATGCCATTCCCGGCTCGATCATTCCGATGTGGTTCAAGCCGATCAAAACCGGCACCTATGAGGTGATCTGCGGACAACTTTGCGGCCTGGGTCATTACGGAATGAAAGGAACCTTGGTTGTGGATTCGCCGGCAGATTATCAAGCATGGTTAAAGGAGCGGGTAGAGCTCTCTGGCCAGCAACAGGCTCCGCCCCCAACCCAGCGGCCACCGGGTGAACCGCCACCAGGTCCCACGCCAGGCACAGTTCCGCCGCCCGGCGGTGGTAGCGAGCAAAGAGGCGGCCAGTAATCGGCTGCCGTGGTTGATGCCACTCGCACCGGCACGGATCGCCGGAATTCTTGGCTTAACCGCTTCGCCTGGTTCACGGTTGCCGCCACCTTGATGCTGATTTGCAGCGGGGGAATGGTGACGAGCAAGAACGCCGGTCTGGTCGTGCCGGATTGGCCCACCAC
>QHNU01000303.1:0-3260 GCA_003218525.1 Verrucomicrobiota bacterium | reverse complement strand
CGGACTCCTCACGCTAATCCTGGCCGGATGGCTCTGGCGCACGGAACCACGGCGCTGGGTGCGGTTACTCGGATTGACCGCGGTTGCCGCCGTCATCTTGCAAGGAGTGTTTGGGGGGATTCGCGTGACCTTGCTCAAAGACGAGATCGGGATTTTCCACGCCTGTCTGGCGCAAGCATTTCTGGGTTTATTGGTTGTTATCGCGCTCGTCAGTTCGCCAACCTGGGTACAGGCAAATTTCTTGACCTCGGCAGATGCACAAAAATTGCGCGCGCTCGCGCTTGCCACGACCGCCATCATCTACGTCCAGCTTGCCCTCGGCGCGACGATGCGGCACGAGCATCGTGATCTTTCGATCACCGATTTTCCGACCGCATATGATCACTGGATCCCAGACACGAGCTCTGATGCCATTGCCAAAATCAATTCCGTTCGCGATGCACGCGGCTTGTCCGATGTCACGGCCGAGCAAATTTGGCTCCAGATGGCCCATCGGTTTGGTGCGATCATTGTCACCGCCGGCGTAATCGCCTTTTTTGTCGCAGCACCGCGGGAGAAGTTTTCGCCACTGCGGAAATTATCCGGCATTTGGCTCATCGGCATTTTTCTGCAACTAGCGCTCGGAGCCTGGACGATCTGGAGTAACAAAGCCGCCGACATCGCCACCGCGCATGTCGCGGTCGGGGCAACGATGTTCGGCTTGGGTATTGCGATCTGTGCATTTTGTCTAAAGCAGCAAACTGCGAGCGAGATTCCGCCGCCGCGCCTATCGAGGCTGGATCCTGTGAAGGTGTGAAAACGGCCAGCTTCGAGCGCGATGAGGTCGACCTTCCCGGCGCTCTCCCGACCAATCGCTTGTCCGATCTTTCGCAGCTCGTAAAAACGCGCTTAACGCTCCTCGTCCTGGTCACGACCGCGGTTGGTTTCTATCTTGGAACACGCGGTCCGATCGATCTCGCCGGCTTGATTCATGTCCTTTTCGGGAGCGCTCTTGCCGCTGCCGGGGCCTCGGCTTTGAATCAATGGTGGGAGCGCGACCTCGATGCGTTGATGGAGCGAACGCGCGAGCGACCGGTCCCGGCGGGCCGAATGCGACCTCTAAGCGCACTTTTCCTCGGTGGCATCCTCGCTGTCGCCGGCGTCGTTTACCTGGCCGTAATGACAAATTTTCTGGCGGCCTCTCTGACCGCGGTAACCGTCGCAATTTATGTTCTCGGCTACACGCCGCTGAAGCGAGTCACCACAACCAACACCCTGGTCGGCGCGATTCCCGGCGCGATACCGCCTTTGATCGGCTGGGCCGCGGCCCGTGGATACCTCGATTTCGCGGCGTGGAGCTTGTTCGCGATTCTGTTTGTCTGGCAAATGCCCCATTTCTTTGCCATCGCCTGGATATGCCGGCACGATTACGAGCGCGCGGGATTTCGCATGCTTTCAGAGGACGATGAAACCGGCACTCGCAGCGCCAGTCAGGCCGTTCTGTTTTGCATATTTCTTCTGCTGATCGCCGGCATCCCAGCTTTCATTGGGATCGCTGGACCGGTTTATCTCGTCGCTGAACTCGTTCTCGGGGGATTGTTCACCATGATCGCAATGCGGTTCCATCGTGCTGGAACTTTGCGCAACGCGCGTTTGCTGTTCTTTGGCTCGATTATTTACCTGCCGCTTCTCCTCGCCGCGTTAATATTAAGTAAATTGTGAGCACGACGACTGTCATCAATCACACCAGCGCGTTGCGCAAATCGCGGGCGTGGAATCTTACTCTCATTCTCATCCCGCTCGTCACCGCGGCCCTGCTGTTTCTATTGCGGGAGATCGAAGTCCGGCGTCTCGGAAATCACGCCATAAACAATTACGGTTCCGTTCCAGCATTTCAGCTAATCAATCAAGATGGAAGGCTCTTCGGCAGCGCCGATTTAGCAGGGAAAATTTGGATTGCCGATTTCGTTTATACGACCTGCCCGGGCCCGTGCCCGATGATCAGCAGTCGGATGAGCGAAATGCAAAGGCCGCTCGAAAAAACAGACGTGCATTTCGTCTCGTTCACGGTCGACCCGGAAAAAGACACCCCGCAGATGCTGCGCGAGTACGCGCATCGATTACAGGCCGAGCCGGGACCATGGAATTTTCTCACCGGACCGAAGGCTGCGATTTACGATTTGTCGCGGCATGGGTTCAAACTGGCCGCAGGTGAGCACGACGGGGAAAACGGCGAACCCTTACACAGCACCCGCATGATTCTAGTCGATCGCCGGGGCCAGATACGGGGTTATTACGACGCCACTGAGGCGGACGCTATCACCAGACTTCTTGCGGACACAAACCACCTTTTGAAAGAACAACCGCGCTAATCTCAGCGCGGGATCGGTCCATCATCGGCTACCCGCTGCAGGTAGTCTCTGTAGTCGCCCTTAGGCAGTCGATCGATTAGCGATGACAACGCGTCCGCCTGTATGAACCCCATTCGCAACGCGATCTCCTCGAGGCACGCGATCTTCATTCCCTGCCGGTGCTCGATAGTGGCGATATAATTGCTCGCCTCGAGCAAACTTGTCGGTGTGCCGGTATCGAGCCAGGCGATGCCGCGACCTAGTCGCTTCACTTGCAGTTCGCCATTCTCCAAATAGCGCCGATTGAGATCGGTGATTTCGATCTCCCCACGAGCTGACGGTTTGAGGGCCTGGCAAAATTCGACCACGCGTTGGTCATACACGTAAAGTCCGGGCACAGCGAACTGGCTCCGCGGATTGTGTGGTTTTTCCTCCAGGCTGATCGCTCTGCCTGATTCATCAAATTCGATGACGCCGTAACGTTGCGGATCGCGAACTTGATAGCCAAAGACGCAGGCGCCCCGTTTCAACGCCAGCGCTTCACGAAAGAAATCCAGTTTCCCGTAAAAAATGTTGTCGCCGAGAATGAGCGACACGCCTCTGTCCTCAACGAACTTCGCTCCGATTAAAAACGCCTGCGCAATACCTTCCGGTTTCGGCTGTTCGGCATAATCGAGTTTGATGCCGAGCTGCCTTCCGTCACCGAGGAAATTGCGTAACACTGGCAAGTCTTTCGGAGTGGAGATGACAAGGATCTCGCGCAGACCTCCGAGCATGAGCGTCGCCAGCGGGTAACAGATCATCGGTTTGTCGTAGACTGGCAGCAGTTGCTTGCAGACGATCTGGGTCAGCGGAAATAAGCGACTGCCAGCTCCGCCTGCGAGCAAGATCGCTTTCTTCGTCATCGCGACCATTTCTGACATAATTCAG
>QHNU01000207.1 GCA_003218525.1 Verrucomicrobiota bacterium | reverse complement strand
CTTCGCCACCAATGCCGTCCAGCCGGTTTGATGAGAGGCTCCAAGGCCCGCGCCATTATCACCGTCGAAATATTCATGGAACCAGCACCAGTCCTCGCCGGTAGAACTGTTAAACGCACCCTGCGAAGCGCGAAGACACGGTCGCTCACCCTCTGCATCGCGCAGGAATAGCTTGATTAATCTGTTCGATAGCTCATTTGCAATCTGCTTCAATGTGGCATAACTGCCCGAACCGGTAGGGCACTCGACCTTGAAATCATCGCCGTAATAGTGGTGAAACTTTTGGAGTGATTCAATCAGCAGGTAGTTGATCGGAAACCAGATGGGGCCGCGCCAGTTGGAATTCCCACCGAACAATCCCGTCTGCGATTCAGCGTGTTCATAACTCACGACGTAGGCAGGTCCGTGACATTCCAGAAGATAAGGATGTTCCTGGTGATGCTTGCTCATCGAACGGATACCGTAGTCGCTCAGAAACTCACTAGGTTCGAGCATTCGACGCAAAAGACACTTCATTCGGTGACCGCGGGTCAATGCGATGAGGCGTCGTTCGCCCGATCCCGGTTCTTGCCAGCGTGAAATTAATCCGGCCAATTCCGGTTTGTTGGTGAGGATCCATTCCAACCGCTTCCTAAACTCCGGCATGGCATCGAGTAGCTCCGGTTCGAGGGTCTCGACTGCAATTAGCGGCAGCAGACCGACCAGTGACCGGACGCGCAGGGGAAAATGACGAGCATCCGGTAGGTGCAGCATGTCATAGAAGAATTCGTCGCTTTCATCCCATAACCCGATCCCATCGCCGCCCATGTTGTTCATCGCTGCGGCTATCCCGAGGAAATGTTCGAAGAACTTAATAGCAATATTTTCGTAGACGGGGTTTTTCCGCGCCAGTTCCAGCGCGATCCGCATCAGAGTCAGGCAAAACATTCCCATCCAGCTCGTAGCGTCGCTCTGTTCGAGACGACCGCCCCCGGGAAGAGAGGCGCTGCGATCGAAAACGCCGATGTTATCCAACCCGAGAAAGCCGCCTTGGAAAATATTTCTTCCTCCAGAATCCTTGCGGTTAACCCACCAGGTAAAGTTGAGAAGAAGCTTGTGAAAGATAGCTTCCAGGAAGGCGCGATCGCCCTGGCCGGAATCCTTCTCCTCGATTTTATAAACGCGCCAGGTAGCCCAAGCTAAGACCGGCGGGTTGGCGTCGCCGAAGTTCCATTCATAGGCCGGCACATCCCCGTTGGGGTGTTGATACCATTCGCGAACGACTCGCTCGAGCTGGCGTTTGGCGAATCGGCTGTCAACCAATGCCATCGAAATACAATGGAAGGCAAGATCCCAGGAGGCATACCAGGGATATTCCCAGTTATCCGGCATCGACATGACACGTTCGTTGTAAAGATGGCGCCAGTCCGAGTTACGTCCGAGCTTGCGAATCTCCGGCGGCGGTGGCTGGGCTGGATCTCCATCCAGCCATTCTTCGACAATGTAGTAGTAGAATTGCTTGTTCCAAAGGAGACCGGCGAGCGCTTGCCTTTGAATGGCCCTTTGTTCTTTGCTCAGACAAGCTGGCGCAAGGGCTTCGTAAAATTCATTCGCCTCCCTTCGACGCAAAGCGATCGTTTCATCAAATCGATCAAAAGTAGCAGCGCCAGGATTGGTAGGATTCTTTCGCAGTCGCAGGTGAATTTCCGCTGCGGATCCGCTTGGAATCTGGAGTTGGTAAAGAGCGCCTGCCTTCGTCCCGGTCTGATCCGGTTGCACGGCGGAGCGGTTGTCATGGATGACGTATTCATGAAACGCATCTTTGACGTATGGCGCCGAATTCGGCATGCCGAAGAGCCGCTGCATATTCGTTTCGTTTTCCGTGAAAAGAAGTTCGGCCGCTCCCTGACAATGCAGCTCATACTCTCCTAAAACGTGATGATTTGCTTCCACGGCGAGCACGCCGGAGTCGTTGACCACACCACTGCGGAGATTCGGACGGCGATTGTTGCGGCCCCACGACCAGGTATTTCGAAACCAGAGCGTCGGCAACGCGGTTAGAGTGGCAAGATCGGGCCCGCGATTGAGAATGCGAGCGTGGATGAGAATGTCTTCGGTCGCCACTTTTGCATATGTGATCTCGATGTCGAAAAAGCGGTTATCTGCCAATATTCCAGTGTCCCATAGCTCGAACTCTCGGTCGAGCTTGGAGCGGCCAATGTTCTCCCTCACTAGTTCCTCGTAGGGAAAGCGCGCTTGCGGATATCGGTAAAGCATTCGCATGTAGGAATGCGACGGCGTGTTGTCGAGATACCAATAGATTTCTTTGACGTCCTCACCATGGTTGCCTTCGTGACCACCGAGTCCAAAAAATCGCTCTTTTAGAATTGAGTCATGCCCATTCCAGAAGGCCCAGGCGAAACAAAGTCGTTGCTTGGCATCAGAAATTCCTGCCAAACCATCTTCTCCCCAGCGATAGGCGCGCAAGCGGGCATGATCATGTGGGAAATAGCTCCAAGCGTCACCATCCGCGCTGTAATCTTCCCGCACCGTTCCCCACTGACGTCCACTTACATAGGGTCCCCATAACCGCCAGGGTTGTTCGTCGCCGGCGTTTTCTTCTATTCGTGACAGCTCCGCGTTCATCCCTTTTGGTTTCAGCTTTAATCCAGTGTCTGCCGATAGCGTTTGATCCCGATGGTAAGGGCGACAAGGGCGAAGAGGGCAATCTGCCAAAGTTGGCGAACCACGTCGTCGAGCGTGTTCCCTTTTAACAAAATCCCGCGCACGATCCGCAGAAAATGGGTGAGCGGAAAGATTTCGCCGACCAGCTGCGCCCAATATGGCATCCCGCGAAACGGAAACATGAAACCGGAAAGCAAGATTGACGGCAAAAAGACGAAAAATGTCATTTGCATCGCTTGTAGTTGGTTCTTGGCGATGGTCGAAAAGGTGATGCCCATGGCAAGATTCGCGGCGATGAAAACGAGAGCGACAATCATCAACAATAAAATGCTGCCCTGCATCGGCACATGAAAAAGGAAGTAGGCCGCAATCAAGATGACAGAGACTTGGATGTAGCCGACAAGAATATAGGGCACGATTTTCCCGATCAGCACTTCGCTCGGTCGGGTCGGCATTGAGAGAAGATTCTCCATCGTGCCACGCTCGCGTTCCCGGGTAATCGCCAGGCCGGTGATCATGATCATGGTCATGGTGAGAATCACGCCCATCAGCCCAGGAACAATGTTGTACTGGGTAACGACCTCTGGATTGTAGAGTGCGTGCACGCGCAGATCGATCGGGCCGGTGTTGGCGGCGAGCGATTCGAGCGGCCCCTTCAAGTCGTTTTGCAAAGCGCTGTTGAAAAGGTTGCTTAACGAGCCGAGCGCGTTGCCGGTTGCGGCGGGATCAGTTGCGTCAGCTTCAACCAGAATAGCGGGCCGGTCGCCGCGGACGAAGTCGCGGCTGAAGTCTTGCGGGATGTTGATGACGAACTGGACCTGACCGCGCGCCAGTAAATCGTGGCCTTCTTTTTCCGTTTGCACCTGACGCACGAAGTCGAAGTAAGTGCTGTTCCTCATTGCATAGAGCAGCGTTCGGCCTTGGGGGCCTTGGTCCGCCAGAAGCACGGCGGCGGGTAAATGCCGTGGATCCGAATTGATCGCGTAACCGAAGAGCGTCAGTTGAATCAGCGGAATACCCAGCATCATCGCGAAGGTGAGACGATCGCGCCGCATCTGCGTGAACTCTTTCACGAGGATCGCCCGGAAGCGTTTGATCGAAAATCCGCGCCACTTTTTCATGGCGAGGAATTTTCGTCCGCCCCATCCATGAGATGGATGAAAACATCCTCCAGCCCGGAATCGACCTGATGCCACTCGTATTGATCAGTGCGAAATGGCGCGATCGCTTTTTCGAGAGCGGCAGCGTCGCTCCCACTCACGTGCAGTGAGTTGCCGAACGCCACCGTTTGCTCGACGCCCGGTCGTTTGCGGAGCTTTTGTGTGAGGTCTGGCAAATCCGGGCCGGTGACAGCCCAAGTCGTTAGCCTTTCGTGCGCGATCACCTCCGTGACCCGGCCATGCGTTAACAATTTCCCGCGCGAAATATAAGCGAGGCGGTGACAGCGTTCGGCCTCATCCATGTAATGTGTGGTCACAAGCACGGTCAGTCCTTCTCCGGCAAGATGATGAATCTCGTTCCAAAAATCGCGCCGAGCTTTTGGGTCGACACCGGCTGTCGGTTCATCGAGCAAAAGCAATCGCGGCTTGTGAAGCAGGCACGCGGCGAGCGCCAGCCGCTGCTTCCATCCGCCGGAGAGCTGGCCCGCGAGTTGGCCTCTGCGTTGGGCGAGGCCAAGGTGATCGAGGCTCTCGCGCACTGCCTGTCGTCGAGCCTTCACGTCGTACATACGCGCGACGAAATCGAGATTTTCCTCGATGCTCAGATCCTCCCAGAAACTGAATCGTTGCGTCATGTAACCAACTTCACGCTTGATCGCTTCACTCTCGTTGATGACGTCGTGGCCAAGACACGTGCCGCTGCCTTCGTCCGCTCGAAGCAATCCGCAGAGCATCCGTAAAAATGTGGTCTTGCCGCTGCCGTTTGGCCCGAGAAATCCGAAGATCTCGCCGGCACGCACATCAAGATCGACACGATCTACTACGGTGCGATCGCCGAAGCGCTTCGTCATTCCATGAACGTCAATGACTGAGTCGCCGTTTTTCATTTTGATTCAAATTCCACATCGAGCGGCTGACCTGGATGCAGGTTGGCCGAAACCGCCGGGTCGAAGACGGATTCGATCATGAACACGAGTTTGTCGCGGCTTTCCCGGCTGAAGATCACCGGTGGGGTGTATTCGGCGCGTGGCGAGATATAGCTCACCTTTCCAACAAAAGGGGCGGACACGCCATCTACCGTCACGCGAGTCGTGTCGCCGTATTGAATCGAACCTACCCGTGCTTCCGGAACGAAGGCGCGGACTTTGATATTTTGCGGTGGCAACAATACGACAACTGGTTTTCCGGCAGCGACCCACTCCCCTTGTCGAAACAGTATGTCGTAAACCAAACCGGTTTGCGGGGCCGTTTGTTTCTTCTGATTGAAATTCCATTCCGCCTGGGCCAGACGTTGTCGATCTTGATCCCGGGTCGAGCGCGCGCGGTCGAAATCCTGTTGGGCAGCTGGACCGGTGCGCAAAAGTCTTTCCTGACGGGCATATTCCGCTTCGGACAAAACCAATTGTGCCTTCGCCTGATCACGCGCCGCTTTCTCCATCGTTTCGTCCAGGGTAAAAAGAGGATCGTTAGCCTTGACCTGTTGCCCGCGCTGGACTTGGAGCGATTGCAAAGTCCCAGCGAGCGGGGAGGCGACGTAAACAAATTCGCCTTCGACGTAGCCTTGGAAGCGATTTGTGGGCACATCACGGCAACTGGCGAGCAAGAAAATGGGCAGCGCCAGCAGGCCAATGATGTGGATCAAAGGTCGTGCCTTGGCGGAACGAAATGCAATCACAATCCGCGGGCCCGTACCAGCGCGCCTTCAAGAACAACTTTGGTGATGGCAACAAATCCACCTTTCGGGGTGAGACCGAGTTCTTCGATTTTCGGCGGATTCATGATCGCCTGGACCGCGCCGAGCAGTATCTCGATGATCAATTTAGCCGGTATATCTTTGCGCACTCTTCCGGCGCGTTGTCCTTCCGCGAACAATTTTTCGAAATGCCGCTGAATCAGCTCGGCCCTGCGGCGTTCCACCATCTTGAACACGTGTGGCGCTTTTTGGCGCATATCGCGTACGAACGGTGGTTTGATCTCGTCTAATTCCCGTTGGGCTGTAGCGAGTAGCTGATGGAGTGAGCCGGAAAAATCGTGCGCATGCTCACGCGCCACTTCTTTCAAGGCCGCATCAACGCTGGCGAGTTTATGGGCAAGCACGTCCTCAAGCAGCGCCGTCTTGCTGGGGAAACGTGCGTAGAGCGTCTTTTTACTGATGGCTAGGTCGACGGCCAAATCATCCATGGTTACCCTGCGGAATCCGTGACTCAAAAAGTGGGCCCGGGCCGCTTCCACGATTCGCTGGCGATCGGCATCAGATGCTTGAATTTTCTTCAGCGATTTCTTTTTCCGTTGCATCGACTCGGCGCTCTGTAGACGTTGGAAACCAATTTAGTATCATTAGTTTCCAGAGCAATCAAAAATGAGCGAATTTTTCGGCCTTCACCGGCGTCCAAAACGCGACTTGGCATTTTGCATCTCGCCCGCGTGGGAGCGCTGGACCGGCCACCCGCCGCACCTCAAACCCAGCCGAGTTTTAGCGCGCCCGCATCAAAGATTGGCGATCGCTACAGCAATTCGTGGGCCCGATGAAGTCGCGCCCTACCAATCTGATTTCAAATTTTGCCTTGGCCTTGGGGTAAGGCGGATTAGCCCACAAATTTAGAACGACAAGATCTTTCCAGCGCGATTTAAGATTCTTTACCGGGCATGGCGCGGGTTTGAATTTCAAATCGACAATCGACAAATCGGCAATTGCTTCATTCCCACTCGATCGTACTGGGCGGCTTGGTTGAAATGTCGTAGACCACGCGATTCACGCCTTTTACTTCGTTGACGATCCGGTTTGAAATTCGGCCTAGGAGCTCGTAGGGCAGACGCACCCAATCCGCCGTCATCCCGTCCTGGCTTTCCACGACTCGCAACGCGATCGTATACTCATAGGTTCGCTGATCACCCATTACGCCGACACTCTGGACCGGAAGGAGCACGGCGAATGACTGCCAGACGCGATAATACCAGTCACTCGCTTCCATTTCGCTCTGCACGATCGTGTCGGTATCGCGCAAGATTCGGAGTCGCTCCGGCGTAACTTCGCCCAGGATGCGGACGGCGAGGCCAGGACCTGGAAACGGCTGCCGATAAACGATCTCTTTCGGCAACCCAAGTTGCAGTCCGGCCTGGCGAACTTCGTCCTTAAAGAGTTGTCGGACCGGCTCCACCAATTCGAAATGCATTTTCTCCGGTAGACCGCCGACATTGTGATGAGTCTTAATGACCTGGGCAGGGTTGCCGCCGATCGCGACGCTTTCTATGACATCCGGATAGAGAGTGCCCTGGGCCAGAAATTTGTAACCACCATGAGCGCCGCCACCATCCTTTCGATCTTCAGCCAGTAACTCTTCCGTCGCGTGTTGAAAGACTTTGATAAACTCGTTGCCTATGATTTTGCGCTTTTGTTCCGGATCAATCACCCCGTCCAGGAGGGAAAGAAAACGTTGGGAGGCATCGACGTATTTGAGCTTTACGTGAAAATTTTCTCCGAAGACCCGTTGCACAACTTCCTCTTCGCGGGCCCGAAGCAACCCGTTGTTGACGAAAATGCAGGTCAGCTGATCGCCAATCGCTTTGTGCAATAAGGCCGCAACGACCGAGGAGTCGACGCCGCCGCTGAGGCCAAGTACCACTTTGTTGTCGCCGACTTGAGCGCGGACACGTTCACAGGCGTCCTCGATGAAGGAGCCCATTGTCCAATCCATCGTACACCGGCAGATGTGATAGACGAAATTTTGCAGAATTTCGCGGCCCCGTGGCGTGTGCGCTACCTCCGGATGGAATTGCAAGCCGTAAAGCCGGCGTTGCGGATCTTCAACCGCGGCAAAGGGTGAGTTGGTGGTGCAGGCGGCGACGCGGAAACCGTTCGGGAGCGCAGTCACTTCATCACCGTGGCTATTCCAGACGTCCACTTGCGAGCCAAGTCCCTCGAAGAGCTGGGAACCGTTCGTGATTTCGAGAGTGCCGGCGCCGAACTCGCGCCGGCCGGTAAACTTGACTTGGCCTCCGAGATGGTGAGCCATTAGCATGAGGCCGTAGCAAATACCGAGGATAGGAACTTCGAGGCTGAAGATTTCCGGATCGATTTGCGGCGCTCCCTTGTCGTAAACACTGGCTGGTCCGCCGGAGAGAACGATTCCATTGGGCTTCGCCGCCGCGATCTCGGCTGCCGAGGTATCAAAAGGAAGGATTTCGGAATAGACCTGTAACTCACGAATGCGGCGTCCGATGACTTGGGTGTACTGCGATCCGAAATCGAGAATTAAGATTTTCGAATGTGCTGGGCGCGCAGCCGTTTTCACGCGCTAGGGATGACTTTCGGGAACGCCGTGTTCGCTCGCAGTATCGTTTGGAAGACGATTTTCCGGACCGATTGCGCCTTGCCCGGTCACTCCGCGTTCCAACTGCGAACTGACTTCTTGCGTGCTGTGTTGCTCCAGCGGATCGGCGCACCCGCCCGCAATCGCTGCTGCGAGGAGGAGCAGGGCCTTCATCTTCTTAGAATATGGACAGGCCAAGTCATTGCAAGAAAATGGCGGTGGCGAGCGCGCCGACCGCAGACAGAATGGAGCGATGATCGAGTCTGACCTTCTTCTTCATGGTTATCGCCTAGGCGTTTTCCCGATGGCGATGGAAGACGACTCGATCGAGTGGTTCTCGCCCGATCCTCGCGGCATCATTCCTCTCGACGCTTTTCATCTGCCGCATGCCGCGCGCCGGGCGTGGGAACAGCGCAAATTTGAGATTAAAATCGACACCGCCTTTGCTGACGTGATCCGCGAGTGCGCCAAGCGCGAAGAGACTTGGATCAATTCCGAGATCGTCGCCAGTTATGAGCGCTTGCACGCGCTTGGCCACGCTCATTCACTCGAAGTTTGGCAGAACGGCAAACTGGGAGGCGGATTATACGGCGTTGCCATCGGGGGCGCGTTCTTCGGCGAATCAATGTTCCATCATGTCACCAACGCTTCCAAGATCGCGTTGGCGGCCTTGGTTGAGCGACTCCGGGCGAGAAAGTTCACCTTGCTCGATACTCAGTGGCTGACGCCGCATCTGGTCCAGTTCGGCGCCATTGAGATCCCGCGAGTACAATATTTGCAGCTGCTCGATCGTGCCCTCAATCTTCCGCGGCGGTTTACCGACTAAAATTGGCGGATGTCCGTCTTTTGTGCTAGGGCACGCTTGCCCTGGCGCGCGAAACTTGCGTAAGAAGCTCGGCGTGGCGGTACGTGCGCCCACTTCTCCGGCTGGGTAGAGCAGCGGACTAAAAATCCAGCGTTTCTCCCTCATGCGCGTTGATTCGCCTCGTTCCAACACAAACGGATGCGACCACGAGCGACACAAACAGAACCTCAGACGGTCAACATAATGTCAGCGGCCTGGCACATGCGCGCGCGATAGTTGTGACGAAAGTACTAACAATCCGCTTGCCCGAGAAGGACTGCGGCTTCCGCTCAGCGACGAGATTGCTGATCTCCGCCTCGCCTTTATTTGTCCGCTATCTTCGGCGCGGCCGACTGGGCGAGCTTTTGGAAACGCGGATCGCCCCGGAGCGGATCAAACATCGGATCCAGTTTCAGCATCGATACTGTGACTCCATTCGGAGTCTGGCCAACCCAAGCGTAGATTTGGGCGAGCGAAGCGGTGATCTGTGGGCCGTCGAAGGCATCCTCCGACTCTGGCGTTAGCTCGACGGCGCGTCTGCCCTCAGCAAGGGCTTCTTGTTTGCGGTCCAAGCCCGTCAGAATGAAACCAAGTTGTATATGTCGACCAGCATCATTCGGGCTTTCGCGCAAGGATTGTTCTGCAAACGGAAGTGCTCGCCAGAATGCAGCTTGTGCCCTCGCCTTGTCGCCCTCAAACAAATAAAGCATACCTTGAAGAGAGGCTTTCGGCACCGGCGCGGTGCCATCGCGAATGAGCTCCTGCGGCACTTGGTTCAAAACCCCGAAAACCTCGGCGAATTTTCGTTGCAGCATCAAGATCTTTGCCCGGCAGAGCGTTATGAATTTTTCTGGATCGTCCCACGCCGTCATTTGCGTCAATTGCCTCTCTATCTCGCTGAAGTCGCCTTTCAAATCCATTGCCAGCCTTCCCTTCTCCCAGCGTGCACTTAACGAGCTGGGCGCAGCTTCGATTGCGCGATCGAAAGTTTTGTCTGCGGCTTCGAAGTTTTTGTTGGCCCGATAATTATCGCCGAGATTCACGAGGACGAATGCGTCCTTTGGACTGAGCGATGCCGCTTTCTCGAAATTGGCTGTGGACTCCGCCCATTTGCCCTGGCGCCGCTCGATCGAGCCAACCGCCATGTAAACTTCCGCCGAGTTTGGCAAACTTCGTTTCGCAATCGCAAATTCGTTCAGTGCCGCCTGATAATTGCGTTCGCAATAGTAATGGTAGAAACCCAAGGCGAGGTGCGCTTCCGGCAGGTCCGGCTGCAAACGGATGGCCTCGTTTGTAGCAGCTCGCGCTTTTTCCTTCCGCGCGGGAGTGGGATCGTAACTGTGATATATCCAATTCTGGGCCCATGCCAGTCCGGCAAAGGCTCGTGCAAAGTCCGGATCAAGTCTCGTTGCCTGCTCATAAAGTTGCTCAGCCTTTTCAATAGTGGGGCGAAGTTTGTCCGGACGCGTGCATAAATCGTGAGCTTGGACAAATGCGAGGTAGGCTTCGCTGTTTTCCGTGGGCTTACGCTCGATCTGCGCCTTTTCCGTGGGTGACAGCTTCGCTTGCAATTCGCGCGCGATCTTTTGTGCCAGATCGCTTTGAATAGCGAAGACATCGGTTAAATCGCGATCGTAATCTTCGGCCCAGAGGTGCTCATCCGTGTCAGCGTTAATCAACTGCACATTTACGCGCACCCGATCACCGACGCGCCGAACACTGCCTTCGAGAATGGTTGCCACACCCAGCGCCTTTCCGATTTCACGAACGTTCGACGTTTTCCCCCGATACGGCATAACCGACGTGCGGGAGATCACCTTTAGATCGCCTATCTTCGACAAATTGGTAAGGACGTCATCCTGAATGCCGTCTGCAAAATAAGCGTTCGCTTTTTCGTCGCTGAGATTTTCAAATGGCAGTACCGCAATCGACTTTTCGATCTTGCGCGCGGAGACGCGCGGCAGGAGAAAGAAGCCCGCGGCAGCGGAAATGATCACCCCACTTGCGACAAGCATGATTATGTTACGGCGGCGATGCTTTCCCTGCGCCGCGATCGTCGGGGTTAGCTGAACGCCTTGCGCCGTGATGTCGTACGCCCAGGCAAAAATGAGCGCGATTGGAAAGCCGAGCAACAACATTACAATCACCAGACGCAGCGCCAGGTTTGGCAATTCCCAGGCCGGAAATGCAGCCGAAGCAAGCTGGATGATTCCGCCCGCCGCGATGACATAAGCAGCCGCCACCCGATAAACCTTTCGCCGTTTCACCTCCTCGAAGAAACCGCTCATAAAAAGAGATTGGGTTTGCACGGGACGATGCAGCAGAGACGTGGGTTAGACACAAAAAGTGCCTGCCGCGTTCACTTCGTAGCGAAAACCGTTTGGAAATGCGGGCTTTGTTTCTCTCTCGCGACGACGCTCACTTCGATATGCCGGAAACGGCTTTTTTCCAGAAACTGGTGCAACTTCATCTCGCTGAATCCGAGCCAGTGATCTGCATAGAGTTCACGGGCCTTTTCGAAGCGGTGGCTCCATAGGTCCAAAAACGACTAGACGGCCGCCGCGCTTCAAAATCCCGTGAGCTGCGTGGATAGCACGCTCAGGGTAAACGGCGTGGTGCAATGCCTAGTGCGTTTGCGATCTCGCGGAGGTTTCGCTGCGCGGGGTCGGCGGCAGCGGAATGGCTGAACTGTGGGGAGGGTGGGCAAATTTGCAGAGCAGACTATCGTCGATAATCGGTAGACGCGTTGTTTTGCAACCGCATCAAAACGACTCGGCAGACGTAATCGTAACGTCGACGGTTGGTCGAAGAAAGAGGACTACTGAAGGTCGTAAATCTCTACCAGACCGACGCCGGTCTGACCGTTCTTATCGGCGACGATCGCCGTGTATGAACCGGGGCCGAGGCTGATTGCAATCGCGGATTCCAGGCTGTTGGTCGGGGCGAGTCCGTAGCTGGCGATCAGGGCGGCTTGCGTTGCGTCGTCCTGCCAGTTGTCGTTTGACGCGAGCAGCGCGCCGTTCCCGTCGTGCAACTCAAGCCTGGGGTCTGGAAGCGTGTTGGCGATGCCGAATTGTTGCAGCGAGGGACCGATGGCGCGGACAGCGATGCGCGTCGCGCCGGTTCCGTTGCCGGTGATGAACCCGCCAATCAGCACATCGGAGCCGGTCCCGACCGGCGCGCGGGTGCTGATGTTGGCGAGCCGTGAATCGGCAGACTGATCGGCATCGTAAGCTTCTGCCAAGGCGACGCCGGTTCCTCCATTCTTGCCCGTCACAATGGCAGTGTAATTTCCAGGTGGGAGTGTGGCGATGAGCGCTGCTTCCTTGTCATCCTTGGGGGCCAGGCCAGTCGCTTCAATGTCCGCCTGCTGTGCGTCCTTCCAGTTGTCGTTAGCCATTACAATCGAGCCGTCACCGCGGTGCAGCTCGATCACCGGGTCGGCGAGCGAATCTGATACCCCAAGGTTTCCGAGCGAAGGCCCAATCGCACGGACCACGATGCGCTTCAGTGCGTTGCCCGTGACAATGAAGCCGCTGATCGCGATCCGGTCGCCCGTTTCTATTCGGGAACGGCCTGAGATGTTCAACGCTCGCGCTGGCGGACCCGACGGAGCGCTTATCCGAAAGACCTGTCCACCGGAACCTTGAGCGAGGTAATAGAGAGCACCGTCAGGTCCGACTTGAAGGTCGACCGGGCTGGAAATGCCGGTTGCGAAGCCGCTTGCCGTGCCGGTGTTGGGATCGAAGACGCGGATCCAGCCGCTGCACAGATCGGCAAAAAAATACTTGCCAATATAAGAGGAAGGAAACTGTGGGACTGTTGGATTATAGAACGCGCCCCCGACAATGGCGCAGCCGGTGGCGTCGCTTGTTCCGTGCCCGTAAAAGTAGATCGGGCCGCGGAAAGCTGGGTTGGTCGTCGGACCTTCTGTTATCGGCCAGCCATAGTTCGAGCCAACGATGCCGTCGTTGATCTCCTCGAAGGTCGACTGGCCGACATCGTTGATGAACATGCGGGTCGTGCCTCGCTGAAAGGCGAAGGTAAACGGGTTGCGAAGGCCAAGCGCCCAGATCGCTCGATTCTTTCCGGTCGCGGTATTGTTGAACGGGTTGTCGGCCGGGATGGCACCGTCGGCATTGATGCGCAACATCTTGCCGAGCAGGTTGGAAAGGGTTTGTGCGTTTGAGCCATTGGCATTCTCGCCTACGCCGATATAGAGCTTGCCGTCCGGGCCGAAATGGATCGCGCCGCCATTATGGTTGGTGGCGGAGCTGAGGTTGTCGAGATCCAGGATAATGACCTCGCTGCTCGGTGCAGCGGTGTCACCCGCCGCGGTATAACGGCTGACCCGATTATGGGGCGGCGAACCCGGAACGGTGTGATAGATGTAAACGTACTTGTTCGTGGCGAAGTTCGGGTCGAACGCGATCCCAAGCAGCCCGCGTTCACCGGCAGAATCGACCGTGATGCTAAGGAATGGTGCGCTCAGCAACGAGCCGTTCTTGATCACACGCACCTGGCCGCCTTGAAGGCAGACAAAGAGCCGTCCATCGGGCACAAACGCCATCGCGGTTGGGGTGCCTGACAGATTGCTGCCGACCTGTGTCTCAATAAACCCCGGCGGTAGATTCGCCGCAGTGGCGGGCAAGGACACAAAAGCCAGTGAAGCTACGATGACGAACAGGAGGATCGATTTCAAACTCGGAGGTAGGGAGGAAGAAGTAAGCAGGATCGGTGCGACTTGGCTTCATTTGGTCGCTGCCGAACACCGTGATTTAAAACACCCCAGGAATCAAGTGCAGCCGACCCCCGGGCTATTATCGAGCCGTAAGCCAGCATCGCAAACTTAAGAACCGGCAAACGATGATCTCACGCCAGCACAAGCAAATTGAAGGTGTGGCCGCAACCGTGCAGAAGGTGAGCAACCAAGTGGACTGATCAAACCTGTGCCGCAAGTAATGGCTAACGATCAGTAAAAATCGCCTGGCGCTTCCCTAAGTCGTCGCGAGTGCAATATCTGCAGCTGCTCGATCGCGCTCTGAATCTTGCGGCACTTTGGTCGATTAAAGCGGCGAATCACTCCGTCATTCGTGCCAAGGGCGGCGCTTGCCCTACCGCGGGAAATTTGCATAGTGAGCAGCCCGGCGCGGGCAGTGCGCGCCGGCTTGTCCGGCTGGGTAGCTCAGTTGGTAGAGCAGAGGACTGAAAATCCTCGTGTCGGGGGTTCAATTCCCTCCCCAGCCACCTTAATTCTTGGTCCGGCCTGGGGGCCTTTTCCGTATTTGCTTTTCTCAGGTGATACACTAAGATGTCTCAACTGAAAAGTATGTCCAGCGCCACCTTAATTCAGAAAACGCCGGTCACAACTATTCGCCGGCAGATCGAGCAGATCCGTGCCGGCCTGAGTTTTCGAGCTGTGCAAAACCTGCAGAAGGCACTCGATCTTCCGATGGAAAGGATTGCGAGCGTGCTTGGGATGTCGCGGGCGACGCTTCATCGGCGAAAACTTCAAGGGAAGATCGATCGGGAGGCGTCGGAGAAGCTGGTGCGGTACCAGAGTCTTTTGAAAAAAGCGGAGGAGGTTTTCGGCGATGCAGAGAATGCGCGCGAGTGGCTCACCCATCCTCAGCGCGGATTAGGCAATGCGGTGCCGCTCGAATTTGCGAAAAGCGAACTCGGCGCGGGGGAAGTAGAAAACCTTCTCGGTCGGATCGAGTACGGTGTCTACTCCTAAGGTTGTCGGCTGGCGTATCGTCAAAGCCAAACATGCTTCGACGGCATTTTCCGGTGAAGGGGCACGCGCTGGAATTCCAGCGGAGTGCGCATGGTTTACTGTAGCGAGCATCTCTCCCTCGCCGCGCTCGAGATTCTGGTGCATACCCGTCCCGTGACAATACCCGACAGGTTCCGGGTGTTCCGTGTGATCTGGAACGATGCGCTAATGATCTCTCTGAAGGAATCACAATTGCCGAAACGATGGAATGCGGAGCCGCCCGGCCCGGCATCAAAACGTATCGGAAACGACTGGATAAAGAACGCGCGCTCGGCAGTGCTCGCATTGCCGAGTGTGATTGTTCCCCTTGAGCGCACTTTTCTGCTGAACCCGCGCCACCGCGATTTCGGGAAGATCAAGATCACCGATAGCGGCGATTTTGTCCTCGATCCGCGTCTCCCCCGATGAGCTATTCAGTGAGCAATGCCGTGATCGGATTGACGCGCGTGGCGCGCTGGGCCGGAAGGAAACACGCGAGAAGGGCGGCAGCAGCGAGCATTAGACTTGAAGTGATCAGAGCGAAAGGATCGCTCGGACTTACTTGATACAAAATCTGGGCGAGGACGCGGCCCGCGGCTAACGAAAGCAGAATTCCAACTCCGACCGCGAGCGCCGTTTGCATTGCGCCTTGGCGCATGATCAAAGCGAAGACATCGCCACGGTGAGCCCCCAACGCCATGCGGATGCCGATCTCGCGGGTGCGGCACGCACGCCACCGCATAAGCTTTCACCCCATAAACGCCGACCACCGCCAGCAGTAGCGCGATTCCGCCGAAGACGCCAAACAACAACGCACCCAGTCTGACGACCCAGAGGCCGACGCTTTTTTCCACGCGATCTGTGAAAGGCGCGATGTTTAGAACCGGCAGCTCGGGGTCAATGTCGCGCAACATCTGGCGCTCCGCCGGAATCATCGCTTCCACGGCGCGTGGGTCGGTTGTGTTGAGCCGGACATGAAGAAAAGTCTGCCCCCTGTAACCCTGCGCTAGCGGGACAAACAGCCGCTGCAGAGTCGTGTCATTCTGCACATCGTGTCGGTGTTTGCTCACCACGCCCACAACTTCCATGTCATTAGCGGAGCCGTCCTTTGGCGGCTGCGTGAAACGAACGTGCTGTCCGACAGCGTCAGCATTTGGAAAAATTTTCCTGGCCAATTCTTCGTCGATGATTGCCACGCGCCGCCCATCTTTGTTTTCGCATTCGGCTTGATTAAAACCGCGGCCGCGCAGCAGCTTCACACCGATGGCGTCGAAGTAGTCGGGGGTTATGCTGGTGAATAGCGCACCCGCGCCAGGATCAGGCGCTTTGGGATCGGTCGGCATCGTTTCCTGCATCGACATTACGCGGCGCATGGTCGTGAACTCGCCGTAAGGCAACATCGTGCCGACTGCCACCGCGCGTACGCCGGGAAGCTCGCGCGCGCGTTGCGCAATCGCGAAAATCGTTCGGCGTGCTTCCTCAGGCGTTTTCTTGATCAGCGTGAAATCGAATTCCGTCACCAGATCGCCCGCCGCAACGAAACCGGGATCGAGTCCAGCAGCCTTAAGTGCGCCGCGAAAGAACAAGCCGGCTGCGAAAAGGAGCATGAGTGAGAGGGCGATCTGCGCCATCACTGAAATGTGACGCGGC
>QHNU01000206.1 GCA_003218525.1 Verrucomicrobiota bacterium | reverse complement strand
CACTAACGGTCCTTCACAGTAGGGACAAACAGGGCGTTCCGAAAAATTGCCCGAAGTTACGCTCGTGACAAATCCACAGGAACGGCATTGTAACCGGCCCGCAATCCGTTCGGCTACCGTCTGCTCAGAAACATCGAGCCAGATCGCCAGATCTAAGGGGGTGCGATGCCTTGCCAGGATCTCGTTTAGGCTCTCCGCCTGCGGCACCGTTCGGGGAAAACCATCGAAAACGAATCCGTGCGCGCCATGCAGGCGCAGCCAATCCTCGATCAGCTTCACAATCGTCGCATCCGGCACGAGCCCACCATGCTGCGTGATTTCAGCCGTTTCGAGGCCCAGCGGTGTTCCCAAATCTTTTTCCCGGCGCAAAATCGCGCCCGGCGATGTCACCGGGATTCCAAAATGCCGCGTAATCATTTCAGCCTGGGTTCCCTTTCCAGAACCAGGCGCGCCGAGCAGAACGAGACGTTTTTTCACTCAGCGGCCGTAAAGAAAAATCGCCACCCCGCCAATGACGAGGACCGCAATGGCGACATAAAGCCACATCAGCGTGCCTTGCGCGACCGCTTCGCCACGACTGTAGGCACCGCGGGTATCGAACGAGCGTCCCCGGATCCGGCCTTTGCGCAAAAAGCCGTCGTAATGGCGTTGAATGAGGTGAGTCTCCACCTGACGCATCGTATCAAGCATCACCCCTACAATGATGAGCAAGCTCGTTCCGCCGAAGAACTGGGCCGTGATCTGCGGCACGTGCAACCACTGACTGAGCAAACTCGGCAAGACAGCGATCACTGTTAGGAAAACTGCGCCTGCGAAGGTCAGGCGTGTCATGGTGAAATCAAGAAAATCCGAGGTTGGTTTACCTGGTCGTACGCCTGGGATATAGCCACCGTGTTTCTTCAAATCATCCGCAATCTGAGACGGTTGAAACTGGGTTGCGACCCAAAAATAACTAAAGAAGAAGATCATCGCCGCCAGGAGGACGTAATGGGCCCAACCGCTCGATATGAGGTCTGTGATTTGTCTCGCGATACGACTATTTTTGAAGGCGAAACCGACAATCGTTGTCGGAAACAACAAGAGCGCCCAGGCGAAAATGATCGGCATGACGCCAGCATAATTCACCTTCAGCGGCATGAAGGTCGACTGGCCGCCGTACATCTTGCGGCCAATCACTCGCTTGGCGTATTGCACAGGAATTTTGCGCACGCCTTGGGTAATGGTGATAACGGCGGCGATTACGAAAAACAAGAATGCCACCATCAAAACAAGAATGGCGGGATTGACCTGGCTCGCACCAGTCTCGCCGGATGGGACAAAGGTTTTCCATGCTTGAGCCAGCGCCGCGGGCAAGCGCGCCACAATGCCGACGGTGATGATTAGCGATATGCCATTTCCGATTCCGCGCTCGGTGATTTGATCGCCCAGCCACATCAAGAAAAGAGTACCGGTCGTGAGCGAGATTATGGTGACAATGATGAAGACCCACCCGGTATCTTCGACAAGGGGAATACCGAGTTTTCGAATCGTGTCCGTTATGCCGGGTAGCATGGTGTGATACGATTCCGGGTGCTGGAATGAAAGCGCCAGTAGATATCCTTGGAAAATACAGAGCAACACGGTCGCATAACGCGTGTATTGCATGATTTTTTGGCGGCCGCCGTCTTCGCGCGCGAGCCGTCCAAGCTGCGGAATGACCGCTGTCAGCAGTTGCAGCATGATCGACGCGCTGATGTAGGGCATGATCCCGAGCGAAAAAATCGCGCAGTTCTCCAACGCACCGCCGCTGAAAAGGTTAAACAGCGCCGCTACGCTTCCGCCTGAGCGTTCCGTCAGCGAACTGCGAAACCAATCCTGCAGTACCGCCTGGTTGACGCCCGGAGTCGTAATGGCCGCACCGAGCCGAACGATGACGATGATCGCCAACGTGAAAAGAATCCGACGCCGCAGCTCGGGAATTTTGACTGTGTTCAGGAACGCGGAGATCATTTCCTAAACGCGCCGTCTACTTCTTGACGGATTTCTTCTTCGGCTTGGATGAAGCTTTCCGAGTCGTTTTCCTAGAAACGGTTTTTGCACTTCGCTTCGGTGCCGCCGTCTCCTTTGCGGCTGTCTTCTCGTCGTCAACCGAGCCTGCTTCCGCTAACGCTGGTCTTGGTTCTGGCTTGGAAATGCTGCCGCCGGCTTTCTCAATCTTTTCCCGGGCTCCGGCGCTTATCTTTTCCACCTGAATGGTGAGACTATGTTTGAGCTCGCCGTCACCGAGAATTTTGATGCCGGAAGGATGCCCTCTCACGAGTTTGGCGTCGCGCAGCGATTCCTCATTCACTATGCTGCCGCTCTTGAACTGACTGAGATCGGACAGATTCACAATCGCGTACTGCTTATGAAAGGCGGCGTTATTAAATCCCCGCTTCGGTAACCGCCGAATCAGCGGCATCTGTCCACCTTCGAACCCGAGGCGAATACTTCCACCGGAGCGCGCCTTCTGCCCCTTATGACCTTTGCCGCTGGTTTTCCCGTGGCCGGAACTTTCGCCGATACCAAGGCGCTTCACTCGATGCCTTGCGCCGGGGCGCGGCCGTAAATTATGAAGTCGCAACATCGTTCACTTCTCCATCAGGTCGCGTTCTCAGCTGTGGGCGAATGCCGCGCACCTTAAAGATTTCATCGCGTCGCCTCAAGTTCCGCAACGCCTCGATGGTGGCTTTGACCACATTTGCGTGGTTGCTTGAACCAAGCGATTTCGCCAACACGTCGCGTATGCCCGCGGCCTCGACCACCGCCCGCACTCCCCCGCCGGCAATCACTCCGGTCCCGGGAGAAGCGGGCCGCAACAGGACGCGCCCGCCGCCGTATTCACCGATGGTTTCATGCGGAATCGTGTTCTCGTGCAATGAAACCTTTTCCATTGATTTGCGCGCGGATTCCGAAGCTTTGCGGATTGCTTCCGCAACTTCATTCGCTTTGCCAAATCCGACGCCGACTTTGCCATCGTGATCACCCGCAACAATCAAGGCACTAAAGCTGAAACGGCGCCCCCCCTTCACCACCTTGGCGCAACGATTGATGAAAACGACCTTTTCGGTCGTATCGCCCCTCGCCGCTGGCGTCTTGTCCGTGCTGCGATCAGGCCGTCTGGGATTCGGATGCGCCATCTCTAGAACTTCAATCCGCTTTCCCGGGCGGCATCGGCCAGTGCTTTCACTTTCCCATGGAAAATGAATCCGCCCCGGTCGAACACAACCGTATCGACTTTCTTGGCCAACAATTTTTCGGCGATCGCTTTGCCGACGCGCTCAGCCGTCTCGCGATTTGCTGCAATTTTCTCTCCCGCCAGACCCTTTTGTCGCGTTGAAGCCGCCGCCAGAGTCCTTCCTGTGTCATCGTCAACTACCTGCGCATACACGTGTCGTCCGGAGAAATGCACGGCCAAGCGGGGACGCTCTGCTGTCCCGCTTACTTTTTTCCGGATACGTTGGCGAATACGCTGCCGTGTCCTTCTACGATTGATCGCCATACTACTGAACGGTCTTCCCTTCCTTGCGACGAATCTGCTCGCCCGCATACCGCACACCCTTACCTTTGTAGGGCTCAGGCGGGTAGTAGCGCCGAATATCCGCCGCTACCTGTCCAACAAGCTTCTTGTCGATGCCTTGAACGGTAATCTTCGTGCTTTCTGCCACCGTGATTTTGATCTCGCTCGGGATCGGGAAAAGCACCGGATGCGAAAATCCGAGTGAAAGGTTCAGCGTCTGGCCTTGGACGGCCGCCTTAAATCCGACACCTTCAATCTCTAAATTTTTCGTGAACCCTTCGCTTACGCCGCGCACCATGTTGTTCACTAGCGCACGAGAAAGCCCATGGAGCGCTTTCACGCTGCGCGTCTCCGCAGCACGCGCCAACGAGATGTGGTCGTTCTCGACTTTGGCCGAAATGTCGCGCGGCAGTTTCCAGTTCAGTTTCCCCTTCGGACCTTCGACCGCGATGGCGCCATCGGTGCCGACGTTTACCTTCACCTTTGCTGGAAGGGCGATTGTCTTATTTCCGATTCGCGACATACAGCTACCAAACGTAGGCGAGCAGTTCACCGCCCACATTTTGTTTCTTCGCTTCCCGCCCCGACAGCACTCCACGCGAGGTGGAGAGAATAGTGATGCCCATGCCGCCAAGAACGCGTGGGATCTCCTGCGCGCCCACATATCGGCGCAGACCAGGCCGGCTCACTCGCTTCAGTCCGGTAATCGCGCTCGAGCGATTCACCAATTTGTTTGTGATTTTGATCCGCGGATGCGCCGCGTTCGTATCGACCGTGTAATCGGTGATGTAACCTTCGTCTTTTAAAATGCGGGCCACCTCCGCTTTGATTTTCGAATAAGGCACAAACATCTCCGGCTTCTGCGCCTGCGCACCATTGCGCACACGCGCTAGCAAATCAGCGATCGGGTCGGTTACAGTACTCATTCAATCAAGCAGCTTGCGCGGCCGGCTTCTTGGCCCGGTCGCTGAACGGCATTCCCATTTCGCCGAGGAGCGATTTGGCTTCTTCGTTCGTGCGAGCAGTGGTCACGATAGTAACATCAAATCCAATGTTGCGCTTGATTTTATCGAGCTCGACCTCTGGAAAAATTGACTGATCGGAAACGCCCAGCGTGTAGTTGCCGTGACCGTCGAAACCACGGGGGGAAACGCCCCGGAAATCGCGAATGCGCGGCAACGCTGCCTTAACCAGGCGTTCAAGGAATTCATACATCCGTTCGCCTCGCAGCGTCACTTTCGCGCCTATGGCCTGGTCCTTGCGCAATTTAAAATTCGAGATGCTTTTCTTCGCCCGGGTCTCGGCCGCTCGCTGACCAGTGATTAAAGCCAACTCTGTCTTGGCATCTTCGAGCGCCTGCTTCACGTCCGACTGGGAGCCGACCGAAGTATTGATTACGACCTTCTCGACTCTGGGCACCTGATGCACATTCTTGTAGCCGTGCTGCCCTTGCAACGCCGGTATGACGCGCTCTTTGTAATCTTTGTAAAATTCGTTTTCCATCTTCTAAGCCGCTTTGGCTTTCACCCCAGTCTTTTTCTTCGAAGTCTTCGTTTTCTTTTCCGTCCGCTCCATCAGACGCACATTCGAAATGTGGATCGGTCCCTCCCGTTCGGCGATTTTACCCTGCGGATTGTCCTGTGATTTTCGCAGGTGTCTCTTAATGATCCGAACACCCTCGATCAGTACCCGCTGCTTCCTTGGCAAGACCTGAAGGATTTTGCCGCTGGACCCTTTGTAGTTCCCGGCAATGACCTCGACATTGTCACCCTTCTTCACGTGAAACTTGATGCGGTTCATAAAACTTCCGGAGCAAGCGACACGATTTTCATAAAATTTTTCTCGCGCAGTTCGCGCGCGACCGGCCCAAAAATTCGAGTCCCGCGAGGATTCAAATCTTTGTCAATAATCACGATCGCATTGTTATCGAAACGCAGGATTGAACCGTCATCACGCTTCACCGGCTGCTTAGTCCGGACAAGGACGGCTCGCACCACTTCGCCCTTCTTTACGGTACCGGTGGCGCTCGCCTCTTTCACGTTCGCCGTAATCACATCGCCGATGCGCGCGTAGAGGGTGGCCTTCCCGATTACCCCGATCATGGTTGCCATGCGGGCACCGGTGTTATCGGCGATATCGAGTCTGGAACGAATCTGCACCATAAATTACTTCGCCATCACCTCGACCAAGCGCCAGCGCTTCACTTTACTCAGCGGCCGCGTCTCCATGATGCGAACGGTGTCCCCATTCTTGGCTTTATTCTCCTCATCGTGCGCATAAAACTTCTTCTCTTGCTTCACGATCTTGCCGAACTTCCGATGCGGCACCCGAGTCACACTGCGAACAACGATGGTTTTGTTCATTCCGCTCGAAATCACCTCGCCAACACGGGTCTTACGCGAACCGCGCTGGTTGACATTCGTTGCTACGAGCTCTGTCGCTTCGGCCATAATCTATTTTTTTCCGTTCTTCTGATTTTTGCGGGAGGAAAGGATTGTCTCAATCCGAGCCACGTCCCGGCGCAGCAACCGCAACCGGCTCGGTTGCTCGATCTGGCCGCTTTGCTGCTGCAAACGCAAATGCAAACTCTCCTGCCGCAGATCGCGCTTCTTAGTCAAAAGCTCGTCCGTGCTCATCTCGATAATCTCTTTGATTTTCATTTGTCGTTAGGTGGCCACGTGATGCCGCGTGAGAAATTTTGTCCGAACCGGTAATTTGTCCGCCGCCAGTCGTAGCGATTCCCGAGCGACTGATTCCGGCACACCGTCCAGTTCAAACAGGATGTTGCCCGGTCGTACCGTCGCGACCCAGAATTCCGGCTGCCCCTTGCCTTTGCCCATGCGCGTTTCCGGCGGTCGCGCCGTCACCGATTTATCCGGGAAAATGCGAATCCATAACTTGCCCTTTCGCTTCATACTGCGGGTCAATGCCACCCGGGCAGCTTCAATTTGGGTGTTTGTGATCCAGGCGCGCTCGAGTGTTTGCAGGCCGAATTCGCCGAAATCAATCCGCAGATTGCGTGAAGCCGTCCCCTTGCGGCTTCCCCGCTGGGACTTGCGATACTTCACTCTTTTTGGCATCAACGGCATGGCAATCTCTCCTTAAAGTCTAGGTTGCAACGGGCTCGGGAGGTGGTGGTGGCGCAGCGGGCGCGCTCGGCTCGGCCGGCGCTTCTTCCTTCTTACAAATCCAACATTTGACCCCGATCTTGCCGTAAACGGTGTTCGCTTCGGCGAAGCCATAATCGATTCCCGTGCGCAGAGTATGCAGAGGCACTTTGCCTTCCCGATACCATTCTGAGCGCGAAATTTCCGCGCCGTTCAGGCGACCGGAACTGCGCAATCGAATCCCAAGCGCGCCGAAATCCATTGCCGTTTGGACCGCTTTCTTCATCGCCCGCCGATAAGCTATGCGACGCTCGATTTGCAGTGCCACGTTTTCCGCCACTAGCTGGGCGTCGAGTTCCGGGGTTTTGATTTCCTGAATATCGATTTTGATCTGCTTGCCTTGGGCCATCTTCGAGATTTCGTCGGTCATTTTCTCGATCTCTGCGCCCTTGCGGCCGATCACGATACCGGGACGCGCCGTAAAAATCGTGACCCGAATAGAATTCCAAGCCCGCTCGATCACGATCTTCGAGACTGCGGCAAACTGGAGCTTTCTCTTCACGTAATCGCGAATCTCGAGGTCGCTATGGAGAAATTCCGGCATCTCTTGGGGAGACGCGTACCATCGTGATCGCCAGTCGCGATTCACGCTCAATCGAAATCCAATTGGATTAACCTTCTGTCCCATTATTTTTTTGCCTTCTTGCGCGGCCTTTCAGATTTTGCATGAGCCGCGCCAGCTTCCGATTTCGGCTCACTCGATTTCCTTTTTGCCGCTTTTTGCGCGGCTTTTCGTTGCTCGCGCGTTTCAATCTTAATCTCGTCCGTTAAAATAATCCGAATATGGCTCGTTCGCTTCAGGATCCGACTGCCGCTTCCTCGCGCTCGCGCCATCATTCGCTTCATCGTCGGGCCTTCGCCAACGACCGCTTCCTTTACCACCAAACCGTCGACTTTGAGGTTGGCGTTGTTCTCCGCGTTCGCGACCGCGCTCTTCAATGTCTTGTTAACAAGGGCAGCGGCTTTCTTAGGGCTAAACGCGACAACATCGAGCGCTGCCGAAACCGGCAGGCCCTGGATCTCACGCGTGACCTCCCGTACCTTGAACGGCGAAATCTTCGCGTACCGATATATCGATCGAACTTCCATTTATTTTAAACTGACGTCGCGTCGAGCATCGACCTCGAGCCGATCCCCAACTCTAATTTTTTCCTTTCCAGATTCCTGAATGACGGCGCCGCAAATTCGTTCCCGCACATCCACTACACGAACCGTCGCGATCACTTCATCGCCACGCTTCACTCGCAGGGGCATCCCGATTTTTACGCCCTGATTGGCGCCAAAATTACCCACCACGAATGACCATTCCTCCTTGACGCCGACCACGTTGCCATCAAGTAAGGAGGTGCTTTGTGCCGGCGGCTTTCTCGCGTCTTCAACCAGCGCGTTCGCTCCACGAAGCTCCGCTTCCACCCCCATCCGCGCCTCCGGGTCACCACCTTCGGCCGTTTTCAAAAAACGCAGCATCTTCCCGCTCCTTTTGGGCGAACTGCAAGTCACTGACCGCGGTTAACAATCGCTGCTCCAGCTTCGCGCGATCTTTACTCGCCGAGGCCAGCCCGAGCGCCTCCATTCGCAACTGCAAGTCGGCGAATTTCCGCCGAAACACTTCCGCATTCGCGTTCGATTCGGCCAGGCTGTTCGTCAGCGTCTGGACTGTCTCGCGGCTTAAGGACAACTCACGCCGCAGCTCCTCGTTTTGTGCAAGCAGCGACGACGCCGTTACCGACGCATCTTCATTCTTGGAATCTGACAAAGAACTATTTCCCTCTGCCACTAGCCCTCGAGCCAGCGTTACGCAGCCCACTACTACAAAAGTCGTTAGTCGATAGTTGATGGTTGAGAGTTTCACCGACCTAAAACGCGAAAGACTCTCATTCTATCAACTCTCAACTAAAAACTATTTCGTCACCTTCGCCGTGTGCGAACCGTGTTTCTTGAACACACGCGTCGGCGAAAATTCACCGAGCTTATGACCGACCATGTTTTCGGTCACGAAGACGGAATTAAACGTCTTCCCATTGTGGACCAGAAACGTATGGCCGACAAAATCCGGCGTAACCATCGAGCGGCGCGACCAGGTCTTGATCGGTTTTTTCCCACCCGAATTGTTCATCTTATCGATCTTCTCCAGAAGATGCGATTCGACGAAGGGTCCCTTTTTCAATGATCTAGCCATAAAAGTCAAATTGGGCCGCTACTTCTTGGGCCTGCGCTCGAGGATGAACCGATCACTCGGTTTGTGTTTTGTCCGCGTCTTAAATCCTTTAGCCAGTTGTCCCCAGGGACTCACCGGATGATGCCGCCCGCCACCGCCTTTCGACTTTCCCTGGCCTCCCCCCATTGGGTGATCAATCGGATTCATTGCCATGCCGCGCACATGCGGACGCCGACCTTGCCAACGGGTCCGGCCGGCCTTGCCGCTCGAAACGTTCATATGATCCACGTTCCCGACCTGCCCGACCGTCGCGTAGCAGCTTTCGTGAATGCGCCGGATTTCGCCCGAGGGGAGTTTCACGAGGCCATATCCCCCTTCGCGGTTGTTAAGCGTCGCCTGCTGACCAGCGCTCCGCGCAATCTGGCCACCCCGCCCCGGGGTTAGCTCGATGTTATGAATATTCGTCCCAAGTGGGATCGCCCTGATTGGAAGGGCGTTACCCAAATCCGGCGCCACTTCGTCACCGGCTGCGACGCGCGCACCGACACGCAATCCATCCGGAGCCAGGATATAGCTAAGTTCGCCGTCGATATATTTGATTAATGCGATGCGGGCAGAACGGTTCGGGTCGTATTCGATGCCGACTACTTCCGCTTCTACCCCGCGCTTACGCCGCTTAAAATCGACCTTACGGTAATGCTGTTTGTGCCCACCGCCGATGTGACGCGAAGTCACTCGACCAAAATGATTGCGGCCGCCGGTCTTTTTCTTTGGCTCGAGCAAACGTTTCGCCGGTCGCGCTCTGGTCACTTCGTCAAAAACCGGAAGCGACTTGAAGCGCAAGGACGGTGTTAATGGACGATAAGCTTTAAGGGCCATACAATTAAACCAGGTCGATCTTCTCCCCTTCCTTCAGGGTCACGATCGCTTTCTTCCAGTGCGCTTTGCGGCCGAAATCGGCTCGGCGTTCCCGCTTCCTTTTCCCAGCATAATTGCAGGTATTGACGTCAACGACCTTCTTCTGAAACAAACGCTCAACTGCTTGCTTGATTTGAATCTTGTTCGCTCGTGGACTGACCCGAAAAACGTATTTATTCAGCTTCTCTCCCAGCAGCGACGATTTCTCCGTCAGGGAGGCGGTTTGAATGATGTCGAATGGCTCGTTCATTTCCCGTTAGTCCTCTCTGCCAGTTTCTCCAGGCCCTTCTCCGTCACCAAGATCTTTTCGAACGCGAGCAATTGCTCAGTGTTGACGTCGCTTGCTGTCGCCAGCTTCACCGGTTTTACATTGCGCGCCGATTTATAGGTATTTTCGTCGAATGCATCCGACACGATCAAAATTTTGCCCGCGTCAGTCTGCTTTTTCACTAGCTGCACGAATGATTTGGTTTTTATCTCTTTGACCGCAAACGCGTCGATGGTGAGCACATCGCCGGCGTTTATCCGTTCGCTCAATGCTTTTTGGAAGGCGAGGCGACGTGTCGACTTCGAAACTTTCTTGGAATAATCGCGCGGCTTCGGGCCGAATACGACCCCGCCCCCGCGCCAGATCGGCGATGATTTATAACCAGCGCGGGCACGTCCGGTCCCTTTTTGCCGCCACGGCTTGGCGCCGGAGAGGTCCACCTCCGCTTTCGATTTGGTATTGGCGCTGCCAGAGCGGCGCGCCGCTCGCATCGCGACCACGACATCATGGACAGCCTGCGTTCCGCGACCGCCGTCAATCAGGGCGATCTTCGCTTCTTTCGCCGCCGCTTTTGTCAAAACCTTGGCGCTCACTTTGTAGTCTCCGACGGTTTCTTGATCGCCGGCCGCACCACCACGAGCGAACCGTTCGCGCCCGGGACCGCGCCGCTGACCAGAATCACTTTTTCGGACTCGCGCACCTGCATCACCTGCAAGTTCTGCACAGTTACGCGCTCATCACCGAGATGCCCAGGCATTCCCATATTCTTCCAAATGCGACCCGGCGTGGAACGATTGCCGACGGCGCCATTTCGACGGTGCGTTTTCGAACCGTGCGCGGCACCTTGCCCGGCCATGTTGTGCTTCTTCATCACGCCCTGAAATCCTTTGCCTTTCGAGCGGCCGATGACATCGACGAAATCGCCAGCCTGAAACTGTGTGACGTTCAAATTCACTTCGCCTTCCGATGCATCCGCTTCCAAACGAAATTCGCGCATGAAACGCTTCGGTTCGACGTTCGCTTTCTTAAAGGCGCCGACTTCGGAGCTGTTCAATCGCGATTCTTTCTGCGCACCGAATCCGACTTGGACCGCGGAATAGCCATCCCGATCTGCGGTGATTCGGCGAACGAGGACGTTATCCCCCGCTAAAATGACGGTCACCGGACAAAGCCTGCCATTGGCGTCGTAGACGCTGGTCATGCCGATTTTTTGTCCTAGGAGACCGATGCTCATTTCCGAAAATGTTCGTCGCTTCGCTCAGAATAACAGGATTTAGATTTTAATCGTGATGTCAACGCCCGCCGGCAGGTTCAACTTCTTGAGTTCATCGACCGTTTTTGCGGTTGGCTCAATGATGTCGAGCAGCCGTTTATGGGTGCGAATTTCAAATTGATCCATTGATTTTTTATCGACGTGAGGCGAGCGATTTACCGTGAATTTTTCGATCAAAGTCGGCAGCGGAATGGGACCGGCAACGCGCGCGCCGGTGCGTTTCGCCGTCTCGACAATCTCGACCGCGGACTGATCGAGCATGCGATGATCGAACGCTTTCAAGCGAATA
>QHNU01000302.1 GCA_003218525.1 Verrucomicrobiota bacterium | reverse complement strand
AACGCACGAGCAGGGGCCTAATCCCCTAGGCTTCAGTCTTCGCTCGCAGCAATGGCTGGCGAGCAAAGACTGTCACGCCGTAACTTTAGTGTAGGCGGCCTTTTTTCGGCTTGCCACAATTGCGCAGAGAGCGATTACCGCAACTTGTGGCTCTCCGAAGCGATGGAAGTAAGCCGGGTTCGCGTTTTCACGTGTACGGCTTCTACGCACAGCGGTCAGCAGACAACCTGGATCACGATGATAATTTCGCTGATCTACGGCTACGATCACCATCCCGAGTAGGCACGTGGCGGCACGCCTTACGATGCGAGCACCTTCGCTGGGCCGAAAGGTGAGCTTCTACCCCACTGCCGAAGATCTTGCGGTCGCTCGTCCTCGAGGCCACCGCCGCGTTGCGGAACTGGCGAAGAAAATCCGCGGGTAGTTCAAGCCTTAGTTATTAAACACGACAATTTCTTTGCCTTCTAAGCGGCAGCTTGGACGGCGAAATCCAGCGGCCGCTCTTTTTGGCTGAGCGCCCGCCGTAGTTTCGAGAGCGCGCTGTTCTGTAACTGACGGATGCGCTCACGCGTCACCCCCAATTTTTCGCCGACTTCTTCGAGCGTCTTCCGCTTTCCTCCGTCGAAACCAAAACGCTGGGAGATGATTTTCCGCTCCCGATCATCAAGCACGTCGAGCAGGCCGTCGACCCGATCGCGCAGGTCTTTGTCGCGTAGCGATTCAAACGGCGTTGATCCTTCTTCATCGCCGACCGTTTCGCCAAAAACTGTTAGGTCATCATCATTAATCGGCGCATCGAGCGAAGCAGGTCGAATCGAGACAGTTTTTAATTGCGAGACTTTTGCACTGGCAATGCCGGTCTCTTCGGCAAGTTCGTCATCGGTTGGATCACGACCAAGCTCCTGACTCATCTGGAATGCGACGCGATGTATCTTGGCGATTTTGTCCCCGAGATGGACCGGCAATCGAATTGTCTTGCTCTGATTAGAAAGAGCACGCTTGATCGATTGTCTAATCCACCATGCGGCATAGGTGCTCAGCTTTGCGCCTTTGGATGGCTCGAACCGGTCGACCGCCGTCATCAATCCGATGTTTCCTTCCGCGATAACGTCCAGGAGGGGCAAGCCGCGATTCACATAGTCTTTCGCGATCGTAACAACGAGACGCAGGTTCGAGTTGATCATCAGCGTACGGGCGTTGCGATCGCCATTTCTGATTTTTCTTGCGAGTTCGATTTCCTGTTTCGGCGTCAAAAGGGGGATTCGCCCAATCTCACGCAAATAAACCTTCATTGCGGTATCGTTAGCTTCGGCGGTCATATGGCCTTTCATGAAGTTTTTTGTTTACGTCTCAAGGTTATCCGACAGGATTTTGCAATGCCACTTAAGACTGAGTGGTACTCCCTCTTTTGAGAGAACACCTCTTGGAGAGTGGACGCGCAATGCGGTTGAGAAAGTCAGAACCGAATGACTTGCTTTCGGCCCGCGCTTCCCTCCAGGACGGCTTGGTAAGCACGCGGCGCTTCCTCGATAGCAATAGTATCTAACTGGGGTGGCGTTAGGACGCCTGCGTTCACTAGTGGAGTGATTTCGCGTAGGATTCCCGCGCTTTGGGAGAAAGAAAGCTTCAAGGTGTCGGCGCCAATCAATCGTGCTTCACGGTGATAGAAGTCTACCAAATTAAACAAAACTCTCGGCTCGATCGATGCGATTACGACGTGACGACCGCGATGAGCCAGGCATTGGTTGATTGACTCAAAGGATGATCCTCCTACCACATCAAAAATGAGATCCGCTCCCGTGCCTTGGGTGATGTCAAAAAGACCTTTGGGAAGGGGTGTCTTCTCCAGGTCAAGCCAATCATCGGAAGGGATGCCGGCCGTCCTAACGCGGTTGGACTCGTTTCTGAGAACACCGATGACTCTCTTAGCGCCAATATGTTTGGCGATTTTCACCACAGCAGATCCGACCGCGCCCGTCGCTCCGAGCACTAGTACAATATCATTGGGGGACACCCGACCTGCCGTGACGATCGCACTCCATGCGGTTAGATAACCTAGACCTAAAGCAGCTGCTTGCTCGAAACTGAGCTGCTTGGGTTTCTCAACCAAGGCCTCCACCGGCACGGATACAAACTCTGCATGTGAACCATTCCGCCCAAACCCTAGGTTTCCACCGGTTCCAAAGACTTCTTCGCCCGTCCACGCAGCTGGCCCTGCAACGACGATGCCGGCAAAATCCCTTCCCGGCACTCGAGGAGGCTTCGTCTCCGAGATCTTTCCAAGGACGCTTTTAGGGTCGCTCGGGTTAATTGCAGCGGCGCGTACCCGAACCAAGGCTTCACCACCATGAGCGTCGATTCGCGGGACTTCCACGTTCTCAACCCGCAGATTCGCAAGCGAGCCGGTTTCACGAAAGTACAGAGCTTTCATTGTGGGCGGTGTCGTCTGAGTCGGAGATGCCGAGGATGGTAATGGTTCATTCATTGATGTCTCCTCATGGTGAAATGAACTTGTGATTGTGGCTTCGTTGCGCGAGCAAATCCGACGAAGACCTAAAGTTCCTCCTTGCTCAACCTACTTGGGCGGAGCGGGCCGCGGTGGTTTCGGGCCAAACGCCCGGGCTGTGTCGCGCTGGGGTCGAGTCGTCCGGGAGAGGGCGCGCTGGCGCGCCAGTTCCGTCGCTCCCTGTTCCTTGTAGTTCGGG
>QHNU01000205.1 GCA_003218525.1 Verrucomicrobiota bacterium | reverse complement strand
AAAATTCGGCCCGAGAAAATCCGTAGTCGATCGTGAGAATAACGCCACGTTCCAGCTTGTCCGCAATTTCGCCCATCAGTTTCGGTGCGGCGAGATTGATCTCGCTTCGAAAGCCGGCCGGCAGAAGGGTGAGTCGATAAAGCGCGATTTCCAGATGGGGATTGGAGATGGGGGCGCCCACGAATTCGAAGCCGTCGCCTGAGGTTGATACCAACCTTTCATTCCAGGTAATTGCGTCATTTTTTCCGACCTCCGAGAGGACGAGATGAACAGGAAGCGCGTCGAACAGCTCGTTTGAAAAATGGATCCCGACGAAAGGCTCGAGTTGATTAATTGATTCGACCCACCGGATTTTGCCGCCGAACGAGGCAAGTCTTTTTTGTTGTCGGTCGTGCCAAACGGGAAACGGTTCGGCGATAATATAACGGATTGTGTTAAAACATTGCGGGAAAGATTGCCTCAGCGCCGTGAGTGCGTCAGCCGCAAAGGCGCCGTCGTGTGCGCCATGTTCGACGATGGTGAAGTGAGGCGGTCTGCCTAATTTTTCCCAGACTTCGGCGAACTGGATGCCGAGCAACTGGCCGAAAACAGATCCGACGCTAACATTTGTAAAAAAATCGCCTTGGCGTCCGATAATCGCGCGACCACTGGAATAGTATCCGTGCTGAGGCTCATACAGCGCGAGCTCCATAAACCGCGCGAAGGACATGGGGCCTTGCGCAGAAATTTCCGCGCGAATCATCTCGATCAACCTGGGATCGCCAGTTATCACGTTTCGCCTTTGGATTTCGCGCTGAATTGCGCCTAAGATTGCGACGCAAGTCGATTTGTCTTTTCCAGTTCCTGCATGCCCGTCTCGTTTTTGATGCCGACGCCGCTGCACCGTTACCGCCGGCCGTGGTACGCGCAGCCTCGATTTTATCTGCCCGCAATCATAGTCATAATTGCCTTGATCGCGGTGGCGACTTTTTTTGCCGCATTAGCCTCGGGACTGAGAAATCAGGCTGCGACTTACGATTTGGCGCAGCTCGAGCAAATGGAATCCGCCAGCGTGATTCTCGACCGAAACGGCAAAATCTTCGGACAGATTTACGTCGAGAATCGTCAGACGGTTCCGTACGATCAACTACCACGCGACCTGGTCAACGCCGTTGTCGCCATAGAGGACACCAAATTTTATCAACATAGCGGTTACGATATAGAAGGAATGGTTCGGGCCGCGTTGAAGAATTTCGCGGCTGGTCACGTCCGGCAGGGCGCAAGCACGATTACGCAGCAACTTGCCCGCAATAGTTTTGCTCTTAAGGAACGGACCTTTCGCCGAAAACTCGTGGAGATTTTTCTCGCCGAACGCATCGAGGAAAGTTTCGGCAAGCAGAAGATTATGGAGCTGTACCTCAACCGGATTTACTTCGGCGGCGGCCTCTATGGCGCCGAAGCTGCGGCGCGGGGTTACTTCAGCAAACCAGCCCGGGAAATGTCGCTGGCGGAATGCGCGACCCTTGCCGGTGTCATTAAGAGTCCGAATCGTCTATCGCCTTGGAGCGATCGGCTAGCGACGCGGGAAGCGCGCAACGTCGTGCTCACCCGGATGCGCGACCTTGGTTTTGTCGATCGGGAGCGTTGCGCAAAAGCGCAGGCGGAGAACCTGCTCGTGGGCAACCGGCAAAGTGCACAGGGACAGACTTACGCAGTCGATTACATCCGGCAGAAAGTGATTGAGGCGGTCGGTTGGGATCGGGCGATGAACGAGGGTTTTCGGATTTACACAACCATCGACTCGGACTTGCAAAAGGCGGCGGAAGATTCGTTGCGTACCCACCTCGATCAAGCCGAGCAGCATCCCGGTTACAATCATCAGACTTATGCAGAGTACGCGGCGAATTTTCGCAAGACGCGCGCTCCCAGCGCCGCTCCGGTACCGGATTATTTACAGGGAGCGGTCATTGCGCTTGATAATGCGACCGGCGGGGTGCTGGCGCTGGTGGGTGGCCGGGATTTCGAACATAATCAATACGACCGTGCGTTGCAGGCACGACGTCCGGCGGGCACGGCGATGACACCGTTTGTTTTCGCTGCCGCGTTTGAAAAAGGAATGTTCCCGGGTTCGGTGGTAGAAGATTCGCCACTCGATAACCGGGCGGTGATGATCGGCGGAACGACCGGCATTCTTGGAGAATGGGGACCGGAGACAGCGGACAATCGTTACGAAGGTGCAATCACCGCACGCGAGGCTCTGGTGAAGTCAAAAAATGGCGCGACCATTCGGATGGGTACGATTCCCGAAGTCGACTCGGTGCTCCAAATTTGTCGCGCAGCCGGAATCAAGTCGCCGCTCCGACCCTATCCGGCAACATTCCTGGGCAGCAGTGAAGTCACGCTGGCAGAGCTCGCGCTAGCCTACACGATTTTTCCGAACGGTGGTTGGCGAGCGAACGCTCCGCATATTCTCGAAAGAATCGAAGAGAAGGACGGCACGGTTTGGCACGCGCAACGCGATGCCCGGGAGGAGAACGTCATCGCGCCCGAGACGGCGTACGAGGTGCATTCATGCCTTGTTGATGCGTTGGACAGGGGAACGGGCAAACCCGCTCGCGCGCAATTCGGTTTAAAGAAAATGCCGGCTGCGGGAAAAACAGGAACGGCTTACGATTTTACGGATGTGCTGTTTGCTGGTTACGATAGCGCAATCACCTGCGCGGTGTGGGCGGGGTTCGATAAACCGCAAAAGATTTTCCGTGGTGCATTTGGGCACGACATTGCACTGCCGGTTTGGGTCGACGTGATGAACGCGGCGCTTCCGCACTATCCGGCGAAGGAAATTGCGCAACCGAAGGGCCTGCAACGTGTGGAAATCTGCTCCAAATCCGGCCAGCTTGCGACTGATAAGTGTGTCGAGAAGATTAAGACATCAAACGGGGAAATCGAGGAGAAGACAACCTATCCGGAGCTCGCGACTTCTGCCCAAAAACCAACCGAGCCATGTAGCGTTCATGGCGAGACCCGTAATTCACTCGTGCGCGATTTGGCGCCATCGGAGTTTCCACGAGCCGCGCTGGCAGTCGATACCACCGCTGTTCCTGCCGTCATTCCGCAGGGTCCGGTCCTATTGGCAGAACGTGATCCCTACAATTCCGTGCGTTCTACCGTAGTAGCAAAGCCTCCGCCGACACCGATTCCATCGCCGGCTGTCACGACTGAAGGAGTGGGGAACACTCCCTCCGAGGAAATGCCCGATCCGACAAAACCGGTCTTGAAAGCGCAACCGGTCCGACCGGATGAAATGGAAACTGTTCGTCCGCTACCGACGCCCTCACCGGTGCAACAAACGATTGCTACCCCGAGCGCCACGCCCGCTGGATCACCGATTGAGGTGCGCCGTGCTATTCCTGTTCGTCGCGCCAGCCCGGAAGCGACTGAGCCACCGGTTCGACGGGCTCAGCCGGTCGATCCGAACGAAGGTGATTGAGGATGGCGTCGGTTGACGCAGAGAATTTTCGGCTCGCGGTCTTGAATCCGGCTGGTCGCGATCCCGAGCAACATTTTGGCAACGCCGACACGGCGCCAGTTAATGTCCATCCTCCGGTCAATTTTCACGCTTATGCTGCGTGTACGGGCGGGGCTGTGTTCCGCGAAACAAAACGCGCGATTGCCAGTGGTTGGCCGGTGCTCGTTTTATTGCGCGGCGATTTTCGTGCGACCGCGCGCGCGCTATCCGAGTTAAAAAAGGCGGGGCGAATTACCGCGGTTAGTCTCAAGGAGACCGGCGTCCATCAAATCGCGCAACAGCTAAGCGATCCGGCGCGGTTCGCGCGATTCGACAAAATCGTAAAGGAGGCAAATGGCTGCATCGCGACAACGCCAGAAGCAGCCGAGTTGTTTCGAGCCTTTCGAAGAGAGGCCATCGCATTCCTGCCGACGCCCTACCCGATCGAGGACGAAAATTGGAATTGGGCAATGGAAAACCGCGCTGGAATTTTTATCGGCACGCGCGAGCTCGATGTTCCATCTCGCAATCATCTGACGGCCTTGCTGGCGGCGAAGAAATTGAATGATGCGACCAAAGAACCGGTGACAGTTTACAACTTTAACCGCCGGAAAGGGGCGCGGCTGATTGCGCAGATCGGCTTCGCGAGAATTCGTGTACACGAAAAGCGCGTTCGCTATCGCGCCTACTTGGGCGATTTGGCGCGTCACAAAATTGTTTTCCAACTAGATCGCAGTCGCGTGCCTGGCCAGGTTGCCGGGGACACACTCCTATGTCGCGGTGTTTGCGTCGGTGGCGATGGTGCGATTGAACGAATCGCATTTCCGGAAACCTGCGGTGACAAACGAAGTGACAATGAGTTGATCGAAATAGCCTCGCGATTATTACGAAACGACGATGAACGGCATGTCGTGGCCGAACGCGGTACCCAGATTGCGCAAGAAAAGCTCTCCTTTCGCGTCGGTCGAGAAAACCTTTGGCGCTTTTTCGCTGAGCTTACGCGTTAGGCAGTTGGTTCGTCTTATCTCGGGCGAACGCAGGCAAATCTAGTGTGCGATCGCGCGCAGATAGATTTCCTCGAGTCGCCGCGTTCGCTCACCCTGTTCAAATTTTTTTGCAACGTGCTCAGCCGCGGCGCGCCCCATCTGGGTGAGTCGCTCTGGATGTTGTGCGGCGGGAATGATCGCTTTTGCCAGAGCTTCGTCGTCGCGTTCATCGACGAGAACGCCGCTGGCGCCGTGCTCGACCGCTTCCGGAATCCCGCCGTGACGCGTCGCGAAAACCGGGAGGCCGGTTGCCATCGCTTCAAGCATGGAATTTGGCACGCCCTCTTGATTTCCGTCCCCACCGGTTTCACTCGGATGCAGAAACATCTGCGAAGAATAGAAAAGCTCGCGTAGTTTGTTTTGGGAAACAAAGCCGGCAAAGAAAACTGCCGATGCGATTCCGAGCTGTTTCACGAGCGTCTGCAACTCCTCGAGTTGCGGTCCTTCGCCGGCGATGGTCATCGCCGAGTTGGGGAATAGTTGGTGGAATCTGGCAAATGCGCGAAGACTGGTGGCGATGCCCTTCTTTTCGATCAGGCGACCGGCTTGCAGCAAACGCCATTCGCCATTCGCCGGCGCAGTTCGCTCGCGAAATGGAAACTCGTCCAGCGGAATTCCGGTGTACTGGATCTCGATTTTTCCTCGAGGACAACCCAGATCGGTCACAGCTCGCCGGAGCGATTCGGAGCGCACCAGCACGCCTTTTACGGCCGCAAGCATCTGTTGGGTGGCACGCCTGTAAGCGGGCTTATGCATGTCGACCAAAACGTCGGCACCGTGAAAGGAAACGAGCGTTGGTTTCGACCATGTCTCGAGCAGGGGCAGCAAGAGCACCGCGATATGGCCGAAATAGACGTGGAGCAATTGTGCGTTTAGGTCAGCGAGCACGCCTTGCAATGTGTGGGTCTCTCGGGCCGAAATTTTCCAGGGGCGGTCGGCAATCTGTTTAAACCAGATTCGTCGCAGAAAATGCAGCGGTGGCTTCTTTACGACGCGAATTTCCTGGAATGGAAAACGATCGGCATTCTCGCGTTTCTGCGCGATGACCACCGGTCGCACTCGCTGAAGAGAAACGATTTGGCGGTAGATGTGGAGCATCTCCGGTTTGAGAAAAGTCGCGCAATAGGATGCAACGACGGGCCGACCTTGGTTTTCGATCAGAAGGTAATGGCGAAGAGCTTAATACCGTTCCATTTTCCCGGCACATCTGGGTGAAATGTCACGCTTTGCTCTGCTGTGCCATATCGTGCCGGAGCTCGCGGATTTAACATTTGCAATGGATTGCCGCCTCGGATGGCGCGTGGGATCACGCCGCCGACTTGGCCGGGGGTGATGGGCGGAGCGGGGCGCTGCCGCGCCTGGGGAGCTTTGCGCGTCACCACTGGTGCGGTGTAGGTCTGAGCGAATGCTGCGCTTGCTGTCAAAATAACCACGGCTGCTGCGATCAACATTTTCATAATAATCCTTCCAATAGTCGGAACCCCGGAACGTCTTGCCCGGTTTCTCACTCCGGCTCACTATTATCAACCCGATGGACTATCTTGAAAAGGCCGGACGTGTGCTCGACATCGAAATTCTCGAGCTTCAGCGATTACGCCAGCGGCTCGCTCCCAATTTCACGACCGCGATCGAGTTGATGAAGCAAACGGTCGACGGGCGGGGCAAGATTGTAGTGGTGGGAGTAGGAAAATCGGGACACATCGGAAACAAGATTGCCGCGACCCTCACCAGCACCGGCTCGCCCGCGGTCGTGCTCGATTCCCTCAATGCCTTGCACGGCGATCTGGGAATGGTTGCTGATGGCGACGCCGTGCTCGCGCTAAGTGCAAGCGGCGAGACTGAAGAATTGGTGCGCATTTTGCCCGCCATTGCTCGATTTCAGGTCAAAATCATCGCCATCTGCGGCGACGCTAATTCCACTCTCGCGCAGAACTCGCACGTTTTCCTCGACGTCAATGTCGAGCAGGAAGCCTGCCCTTTAAATCTTGCGCCAACGTCGAGTACGACGGTGATGTTGGCGCTCGGGGACGCGCTCGCGATGGTGCTCCTCGAAGCACGCGGATTTCAGAAGGAGGATTTCGCGAAATTTCATCCCGCCGGCATGGTCGGGCGCAGTTTGCTCATGCGTGTGCATCAAGTAATGCGGCCGCGCCAAGCTCTCGCGCTCGTTGGCTCCGACACACCGGTCAGAGCCGTTCTGAAGTCGATGACTGACGTGCGGGCCGGTGCTGCTGTCATTGCCGATGGTGATGGCAAATTAGTTGGGATTTTCACCCACGGAGATTTCGTCCGGCATTTTCAAAACGATCCAAAAATTGGCGAGCGTTTGGTCGCTGATCTGATGACGTTAAATCCAGTGACGGTTCATCGCGATAAACTCGCAGTCGAAGTTTTGAACCTGCTGGAGCGGCATCGCATCGATGATCTGGTTGTGGTCGATGACGACTATGTGCCCGTCGGCATTGTCGATTCGCAGGACCTGACGCGCTTGAAGTTGTTGTAAACGGCCGTCACCGCGTTTCTTATGGCCGCGGCGAATGATTTGCGAAAAGGGATGGCGATCAAATATAACGGCAATACCGCCATTGTTCTCGACGTGCAGCACCGCACCCCGGGCAATCTGCGCGCGTTCGTCCAGGCGATTATTCGCTATATCAATACCGGCAAGAGTGCCGATGTGCGCTTCGGTTCAACCGATAAGGTGGAGCTAGTCGATATCCATCGTTCGACCCTCGAGTTCAGCTATAAGGACAATAACGGCTATCACTTCATGGATCCGGAGACCTACGAGACGGTAACATTCCAGGAGAATCTGATTGGCGATGCCAAGGATTTCCTCGTCGAGAATCTCCCGGTGCAGGTTCTCTACGCCCAAGGTAAAGCCGTCCAGGTGGAGCTCCCTTCATCGGTTAATCTCAAAGTGGTCGAGTCAGCGGAGGGCGTGCGCGGCGATACCGCCAGCAACGTGACCAAACCGGCAAAGCTTGAGACGGGTAAAACGATCAACGTGCCGCTCTTTATCAGAGAGGGCGAGACAGTCAAAATCGATACTCGGACCGGTGCCTACATGGGCCGGGCGTAACGCCATCTCCGGGTTGGGTGAGACGCGCCTGGGTGCACCCCTTACACGCCAACTCGGTCGCTCTTCCATAAGCCGCCGAAATTTGGCTACTCTCCGGCAGAATAATTCTGTGGGAGCGACTAATCGAAAACGGATCACTCGGCGGCGCACCCGGTCTCGGCGGGCCAAGGTTGTTCCTCTGGTTGTGCCGAGGACGCGAATGCGCGGGCGGCCATCGGCTATGACGGTGCCGACGAAATGGGTCAAGTTCATCATCGCTATTTTTCTTCTGCCGATCTGCGCGGTCCTGAGCCAGACATTTTTCACCGCGTTTGCGCGCGCCACCGTCGCGCAACGGCTCTGGACCGGTGAAGAGTTTTGGTTTTTTTCCCTGGGCGCGGTCCTGTGGTTGATCGCATTTTTCGGCTTACCTCGCCCAGTCATCCTCTACGTCTTTGGTCACGAGTTGACGCACGCGCTGTGGGTCTGGTTAATGGGCGGGCGCGTCACCAGATTCCGAATCGGTCGACAGGGCGGTCATATCATCACTGACCGAACGAATTTTTGGATTGCCCTAGCTCCATATTTTTTCCCGCTCTACAGCATTCTCGCGATCGCTCTCTACGGTGCCGTCTCGTTGTTCATCAACGTCCGGCCCTATGGACAATTGCTCTACGCGGCCATCGGTGTGACATGGGCATTTCAGTTCACCTTCACTTGTTGGATGATTCTCAAGAACCAAAGCGATCTAAGCGATCACGGCACGTTT
>QHNU01000204.1 GCA_003218525.1 Verrucomicrobiota bacterium | reverse complement strand
AAGAAGGCAATCTCCGGGCTAGCTTCGCCAAACACATTCGAGCGCATCTTGACGCTTATCTGTCTGCTACGCAGCTCGGAGTCACGCTTGCCAGTCTGGCCCTGGGTTATTTCGGCGAACAGTTTCTGGCTGAAATGTTACAGCCGTTTTTCGCACTCGCTGGGGTTCACTCCCACGCCATCGTTTCGACAATTTCAATTGCGCTCGCCTTCGTTGGCATCACTTTCTTGCACATCGTTTTTGGCGAACTTGCGCCGAAGTACATTGCCATCGGAAATCCCGTTCCTGTCGCTCTCGCGATCGCGCGCCCACTGGGCGGATTCTATTTACTGTTTCGCCCAGTTATTTGGTTACTCCACAAATCCTCAAATTTGCTCCTGCGTCGCATGCTTCGGATTCAGCCGGTACCGGCAACCGAGCTCGCTCACAGCGAGGAAGAGCTGCGGCTCATCTTGGACGAAAGCGAAAAATCCGAGGAAGTCTCTCCCTTGGGTCGGGACCTACTCGTAAACGCGCTCGACCTGCGGCGCCGTGTTGTTCGCGACATCATGACACCGCGGGGACAGGTCGTTTTCCTCGATATCGAAGACAGCTTTCAGGATAACGTGAAGAAGGCGATTTCCTCACGCCACACGCGCTTTCCGCTTTGCCGGGGACATCTGGATAACACCATCGGTCTGATTCACATCAAGGATCTGGTTTCATTGATAAGCGACCCGCATCCCGACCTGTTGCGGATCAAACGCGAGTTGATTCCAGTGCCAGAGATGATGCCGCTGGAAAAACTGCTTTCATTGTTTCTGAGCAGGCACGCTCATCTTGCTATCGTTGTCGATGAGTTCGGCGGAACAGTCGGAATGGTCACGCTCGAGAATATTCTTGAAGAACTGGTCGGCGATATTCAGGACGAGTTCGATACCGAGAAGGAAGAATTTCGGGCCATCAACGAAAATGAGTTCACTGTCGATGGTGCGCTCGCCCTCTACGAATTGCGTGATCTCGCCAGTCTGGAACTGGAAAGTCCGGACGTGAGCACGATTGGAGGTTACGTAACCCACTTGCTTGGCCACTTGCCGAAACAAGGAGAGCAAGTGCAGATCGAGAACTATCTCGTGACGATCACACAAACCGATGGCCGGCGCGTTTTACAACTCCATTTTAAGAAGATTGCGCCCGCTCCGACTGCGGCCGCGGCGAAACCGGACGTAGCGTTCTAGTTGATCATGGATTTGATTGCGCAAACCGAAATCCGATGCCCCCATTGCGGACAAACCTTTCCGCTCGAAGTAGATACTTCGGAAGGGGAGCAAATCTTAGTTGAAGATTGCAGCATTTGCTGCCGCCCAATGACACTGACCATCCGCAGTGAACCCGGCACAGTTCTTGATGTCACAATTTCGGACGAAGTGAGCTAAAGCTCGACGAAGCCACGATTATCCTGCGTCACGCTGGTTGAAAAACCAACAGACCTTCGTTAGTTAAGCTGCTTATGCGAATATTCACGCGTTTCTTATTTCTTGGTGCTGCTGTTTTCGCCGCTCTTCTGACCAGTTGCGAAACCGCCAAAGTCTCCCCCGGTGGCCCCTATCACGTGACTGCATATAAGCCCACCGATCCTTCCAAGGTGCGAGTGAAGGTTTCGCTCTCGAAACAGAACGTTTATGTAATGGAAGGCGATCGTTCCCTGATGGCGGTGGCGTGCTCGGTCGGCATTCCATCGAAACCGACTCCCAGCGGAAGCTTCACGATTTATCGCAAAGAAGAAGACAAACGATCGGGCTCGTACGGATTTCGCGTTCAGGGCGATCGTGTTGTTGCCGCTGAAGCAGGCTCTAACATTTCGGGTCGCTATGTCGGCTACCCAATGGGATTCTGGTGCGAATTCGCGCCGGCTTACGGATTTCACCAAGGATTTGTTCACCCAACACCGCGAACGCATGGTTGTATTCGGCTAAAGGGTGAGGCGGCGGCAAAATTCTATGCCTTAGTTCATAATGGAACACCGGTCAGCATCGCTACGACGCAACCGGAAGACGCAACCATTGGTTCAAAAGTGCAACGCGTAGATGACTCGCGCGCTCCTGATCCTGATCCACATTTGATGGTTACATCAGCGGCGTTTCAGAAACCAAGCGGACCCCTTTTGCAATAGAACGAGGCGCGGCTGACTGCGCGGAAATTTTGTGAATACGAATCTGATCTCCAGCGGCACGAGCGCGCGCGAAAAAGTGAATTTGCGTCGCCCCGATGTCATGGCCGCCGTGCAAGAGCAGGTCGAATCACATTATCGCAGCGATATCGTGGACAAAGTTCGGCGCAACGGCGGTCTTATTTCGGTGGGCGACGTCACAGTGCGGCTGGCTAAGCAATTCGGCTTTTGTTACGGCGTCGAACGTGCCATCGATCTGGCCTACGCTGCGCGCAAAGTTTTTAAGGATCGCCGGCTCTACATCGTTGGGGAAATTATCCACAACCCTGAAGTCAACGAGCAGATCTCCTCTCTCGGCATCAAAAATCTGACCGGACGCCATAAGCAGGCCGACATTTCCGAATTGGAACCCGACGACGTCGTGATCCTTCCGGCTTTTGGGACAGAGCTGGCCATCTTGCAGCAAATCAAAGATCGCGGTTGCCAGATCGTTGATACCACTTGCGGCGACGTCATGAGCGTATGGAAACGCGTTCGCAAATACGCGAGCGAAAGCGTGACCTCCATCATTCATGGCAAAGCCGAGCACGAAGAGACCAAAGCGACGAGTTCGCGCGCGCTAGGTGACGGTAAAGGTCATTACCTTGTCGTCCTGACCTTGGCCGACACCGATTACGTTTGTGATTACATCCGGCGCGGTGGTGACAAGCATGCATTCCTGGAAAAATTCCGAGGCGCACACTCATTCGGCTTCGATCCCGATGTTCACTTAAAAACGGTTGGCGTAGCAAATCAGACGACCATGTTGCGTGGAGAAACGGAAGAAGTTCAAAAACGCATTCGCCAGGCGGTGGTCGAACGCGATGGACCGGAAGAAGCTGCCAAAAATTTTCGCTTCTTCGATACCATTTGCGGCGCCACCCAGGAGCGGCAAGATGCCTTGCGCGAGTTACTCAATGTGCCGATGAATCTGCTCCTCGTCGTGGGCGGCTATAACAGTTCCAACACCTCACACCTTGCTGAAATGGGCGAAGAAAAGCTGCCCACCTTTTTTGTTCTCAATGCATCACGACTCCTCTCAACCGAGGAGATCAAGCATTATGATCTGCATCAGAAACAGGAAGTGATCGCCGAACATTGGTTACCTGATGGACGGGTCGTAGTTGGCATCACGGCCGGAGCTTCTTGCCCTAACAATCTCATCGAGGAAACCTTGATTCGATTGTTCGAGCTGCGCGGAATTTCTCGCGAACAGCTCGAAGCCGCGGCCTGACATAACCCCGGTCCCGGTACGGGCGATTGACTCCGAAAGCTTTCGCGAGTTGACCTCGCCAGTCCAGCTCGGACTCGCGCGCCGGCGGTTCGGTGAACCGAAGGCGCTTCAGGCAGACCACCGTTGCAATCACGAGCAACGAATTAGCTGAAGAATGCGAGCAATTTGGAAAGGCAGCATCAGCTTTGGCTTGGTTAATATTCCGATCGCATTGTATCCAGCGACACGTAAGGAAGACCTACGCTTTCGCCTTCTCCGCGCGAAAGACTTGAGTCCGGTCAATTACAAGCGAGTCGCGGAAAAGGACGGCAAGGAAGTGCCGTGGGAGCAAATCGTCAAAGGCTACGAATACGAAAAGGGCAAGTATGTCGTCCTCAAAGATGAAGATTTCCAACGGGTCGACCTCGAAGCGACGCAGACCGTCGACATTCAGGACTTTGTTGAGCAGGAGGAGATCGATCCGGTGTTTTTTTATAAGCCCTATTATCTCGAGCCGCAGAAGGGCGGCGACAAGGCTTATGTCTTGTTGCGTGAAACGCTAGGAAAAACCGGCAAGGTCGGCATCGCCAAAGTGGTGATCAAAACGCGCCAATATCTCGCGGGCGTCAAAGCGGAAAATAACGTGCTGGTTTTGGAACTGATGCATTTCGCTGAGGAGTTAGCCGACCCGGACAAGTTACATCTCCCGAAAAAGATCGAGCCCGGGAAACGCGAAGTGGATATGGCGACAGCCTTGATTAACAGCATGTCGTCCAAGTGGGATCCAAAGAAATATCGCGACGATTATCGTGACGCTTTGATGGAGGTGATCGAAGAAAAAGTAGAAGCCGGCGGCAAGGAATTGGAGGAGAAACCGAAAAAGAAAGCACCGCCCTCAACCAAGGTGATTGATCTGGTGGCCGTACTACAGGAAAGCCTCAACCAAAAAAAGGGGGTCAAGAAAACTAGAGGGGCACGCAAAGCTTCTGCGCATGCCACGAATAAGACGCGCCACCGCAAGGCCGCCTGATGAGGAGACTGTTACACGGTCGCCCAAGGTCGCCGACCCAGAATGCGTCGGTGACTCCGAAAGCGGATGACCTGGACTGGGGCCGTTACCGGCCCTCAACGTCCCGCCAGGATCATTATGTACGCCATATATCGTGAGCGCGGCGACGGCTACTCGCCTTTTGCATCCTTGCCTGCGTTTAAATGGCGAATTTTCGGATTTTGTTGCCACATCGATGCGGCTGGAAATCGCAAGAGAATTGCTAGCCAAATCGGATACCACTTCATCGTCGATGCCAGGCGCATCGCAGCTTGACCCTGGCACTCTCATTCGGCAGTCTCTGCGCCCATGAACGCGCTCAATCGTTATGTGGACCCGGTTTATTGCATTTTGCGACTAATCATAGGCCTAATGTTTGCCTGCCACGGCGGACAGAAGTTGCTCGGTTTTCCACCGGGCGGCCAAGGTGCCGGTGAGGGAATAATGCTAGTGGGTGCTTGGATCGAGTTGGTCGGCGGGTTTTTGGTTGCTTTTGGGCTTCTAACACGAATCGCGGCTCTCATTGCCAGCGGTGAAATGGCGGTCGCTTACTTCATGATTCACGCGGCCGGCAAGGCCTTGAATCACCCACCGGCTACGACCGAGCAATTTTTCCCGCTTCTAAACAAAGGTGAACTTGCCGTTCTCTATTGCTGGATTTTCCTCTTTGTCTTCTTTTACGGAGCTGGTCGCTGGAGTATTGATTCGTTAATCGGACGTCGTGCTGCGCCGGCAACAACGACGACCACCGTCGCTCGATGAAGCGACTTATCCTGTCCCTCGCCTACGCGTTGTTCTCGACGTCGGCGGTGCTCGCTCAGGATTGGGCGAAACCGCGGCTGAACAATTCGCCCCGCCATGGCGAATGGATTGACATCAAATCAGGCGATCGCACGATCAAAGCTTTTATCGTTTATCCAGAGCGAAAAGACAAAACACCGGTTGTGCTCGTGATTCATGAAATCTTCGGCCTGACCGATTGGGTACGAGGAATGTGCGATCAACTCGCCGAGAATGGCGTGATTGCAATCGCACCGGACCTGCTTAGCGGTCAAACCTTTGCTGACGCAGACGGTGCGCGCAAGGCGATCTCTGCTTTAACGAAAGAGCAGATTCAAAGTGACCTCGATGCCACATCCGATTATGCGCTGAAAATCCCTGCTGGTAACGGCACGCTCGCCATATGTGGCTTTTGCTGGGGCGGTGGAGTTACCTTCAGTTACGCTAACCTGAACCCGAAACTGAAGGCGGCGTATTCCTTCTATGGGCAAACGCCGGATAATCCATCCCAGGTGGTAGGCATCGCCTGTCCGGTTTATGGCTTCTACGGCGAAAACGATCAGCGCATCAATGCCGGCATTCCCAAAGCGCAAGAGCTGATGAAAGCAGCGGGGAAGAAATACGAACCAGTGATTTACAAGGGCGCAGGTCACGGCTTTATGCGCGAAGGCGAAGCACCCGGCGCGAGTGAGGCGAACAAGAAGGCCCGGGAAGATGCGTGGGCACGCTGGAAGACGCTGTTAAAACAATTGCCATAAGCTCGTCCGCTATGCTGCGACGATTCTGCTCATCGCGGTCGCACTTGGACAAGCGGATGCAGCGACTTCCTTTGAGAACTCACAATTGATGTTCGTCCTGACCAAAGAGGAGAAGCGGGTCGTCTGTTTCGTGCTGCTCGCCGTAATCGTTGGACTTGGCGTAAAGGAATATCGCCGTGTTCACTTACCTCCAAATGCTGTTCCGACCAACTTTAAGCCGAGGTCCATGGGGCCTCCGGCCCGCCAAATCAGGCCTGTGGAAGGCCCGACCACTTGGTCGCAGCCCAGCCATCCCAAGTTGAAAAATGATAATGACAACAAGTAACCACAAATTCTGCAATGCCGGCGGGAAAAATTCCGGCGCTGGCATGGAAACTTCTGCCGATCAGGTATGCGCGTGCTGATTGCCGACGACCAAAGAAGCGTTGGAGCTTCCTTGGGCGATCTAGTTGGGCTTTGTCACCACGAGGTCGTCGATGTCGTTAGCTCGGGCTTGGAAGCAATTCAGGCCTACGGCCGCCTGAAACCCGATGTTGTTCTAATGGATTATGTTATGGCGAAATTGAACGGTGCAACGGCCTGCCGAAACATTCTCGCCAAGGACCCAAATGCCCGGATTATCCTCGTTTCGGGCATGCCGAAGGTGGCCGAGTTGGCTGATTCCGGGGCAATCGCGGTCCTTTCCAAGCCCGTTGCTCTTGAGATATTAGAAGTCGCACTCAACGCCGCGGCTACTCGATCGCCTCAGCCCCGGCGGCGCTCCCAAGTTTCCGCAACCGAAATGCCTCAGGTAATCAGTTCGGACCCAACCGATCGCTAACCCGATCGGATCACCGCCCTTTCAATCCTCGACAGCTGCGTCCGCGAGGGCGACCTCGCCAGATCTTAAATCCAGCTCAGCTTCTTGGGTCGTGCCAAAAATCCGAGCACGACGGTCATCAAATTCACCTTCCCATCTCGCTATCACCACGGTTGCGAGAGCGTTTCCAACCAGGTTCACGCACGAGCGACCCATATCCATGATCGCGTCGATGCCCAGAACGATACCCACACCAGCAGCGGCCACTCCGGCCGGGAGTATGTTCGTCAATGTCGCAAGCAGGACCAGTACTGACGCCCGCGGGACCCCGGCCAGTCCCTTAGAGGTGACCATGAAAGTAAGCATCATTGTTAATTGCTGACCGAAATTGAAGCGTAAGCCGGTGCTCGCCTCGGCAGCTTGCGTGATGAACATCGAGCTAACGGCAAGAAAAATCATCGAACCGTCGAGATTGAATGAATAGCCAGTCGGCATGACGAAGCCGACAATCCGCTTCGGTACCCCGAGCCGTTCCATCGCCTCCATCGCTCGTGGCATGGCCGATTCGCTGCTGGTCGTCGCAAATGCAATCGCCGCCGGTTCGCGGACGGCCCGCACAAATTGTCGGATTGGCACCCCAGAAATGACCATGATCAGTCCGAAAATCACGATGATAAAAATGATCAACCCCAAATAGTAGGTGAAGATAAGGTTCCCCAAGCTAACCAGAACCCCCGGACCTTGGGTACCAATGGTATGCGCCATCGCCGCACCCACGCCGATGGGTGCAAACTTCATGACGTAATTCGTTAACTTAAACATCACTTGGGACAAACTTTCCATCGCCCGCAGCATCGGCTTGCCCTTTTCCCCAACGGCCGAGACCGCCATCGCGAAAAGCACGGCGAAGGCCACAATTTGAAGAATGTCGCCACGCACCAGCGAATCAACCACGCTGGAGGGAAAGACGTGTACCAACGTTTCGGTCAAGGTGCGTGGAGGATTCTCTCCAATCTTTTGGATGACGTCGCTCTGATTACTAACCAGAGGAACGCCGATGCCAGGCTTGGCCAGATTGACGACGGCCAGACCAATGAACAGTGCAGCCGTCGTCACGAGTTCGAAATAAATGAGCGCCTTCACGCCCATCCGTCCGACTTTGCGCAAATCGCCGCCGCCAGCGATGCCGACCACCAGCGTCGAGAAGACGAGCGGGCCAATGATCGACTTGATCAGGTTGAGGAAAATGTCCCGGAGAAAATATACCTTGTTCCCCCACTCCGGTCGTAACCAGCCGATCAGAACACCTACTACTAATCCGATCATGATTTGCGCGGTCAGCGACAACCGATACCATCGGCGCGTGGACGGCATGGCCGCATTTCCCGGAGTCATCTCTGTGTTGTAGACGCCGCTCTCCTCACCGCAAAATCTTTTCCGGCGGAATGTGCAAATCCTCAGGGTTTGTTTCTGCGTTTTGGAAAAC
>QHNU01000203.1 GCA_003218525.1 Verrucomicrobiota bacterium | reverse complement strand
ATCGATGAAGCAGCGCTTTTCGCGAGCGGAATTCTTCGCTTCGAAAGTCGGTCTTTTCAAGCCCGGCCGGTTAACGCTAGGTTCGCCTAAATGTTTTCAATTCTCTGTCGCGCCGTTTTCGTCGGCGCATTTAGCTTGCTCCCGGCGTTCGCTTTTGCTGTCGATTCCCCGGCACAAGAGCGAGCCGATCGATTTCTTTCGCTAGCGAATGCCGGTTACCAAGCCCTCTACAAGGTGAACAGCGAAGCGCAATGGGTCGCGATCACCGATGTGACTCCTGAGCACGATGCTGCGGCCGAGACTGCCGGCAAAGCCGCGGCCGCTTTCAATGGCAATCCAGCGTTGATTAACGAAGCGCGTGATTTGCTCACCCACAAAGCAGAGTTGAACGAGCTGACGGTGCGGGAATTGAACCAATTGCTTCTCAACGCCGCTGAAGGGCCAATGACAAATCCGGATCTTGTGGCCCGACGAGTCGAGGCTGAAACGAAACAAGCCTCCATTTTGAACAGCTTTGAATTCAAAGTGGATGGCCGGTCGATTACCACCAACCAAATCGACGACAAGCTCAACTCCAGCATTGATTTGAATGAGCGAAAAGCGATTTGGGAGGCATCAAAAGAAAGCGGGCCGGCGCTAAAACCAAACCTGGTCAGATTGCGCGAGCTACGCAATGGCGTGGCCAAGGAAATGAAATATCCCGATTACTTTTCTCTCGAAGTTGCGAGCTATGGAATGAGTGCGGACGAGATGCTGAAGCTGCAGGAAAGCTGGATGGCTACCTTGCGGCCCCTCTATCTGCAACTCCACACCTGGGCGAAGTACAAGTTGGCAGAGAAATTTCATCAACCCGTGCCGAAGAAGATTCCGGCACACTGGATCAATAACCGCTGGAGCCAGGAATGGACTGGTTTGGTCGAGGCCGCGAACATTGACAAATATTTTACCGATCGCAGCGCAGAATGGGTGATCAAAACGGGCGAGCAGTTCTACACGGGACTGGGATTCACGCCATTACCGGCGACTTTTTGGCAGCGCTCCGATCTTTACCCACTACCGCCCGGTTCGAAACGAAAGAAGAACACGCACGCCTCGTGCTGGCATATTGATCTGCAGGATGACATTCGCTCGTTACAAAGTATCGAGCCAAACTCAAGGTGGTTTTTCACCGCCCACCACGAATTAGGTCATGGTTATTATTTCAAAGCCTATTCGCGGCTGGAGGTTCCCTACTTGTTGCGCATCGGCGCTGCGCCAGGATTTCATGAGGGCATCGGCGAACTTATTGCTCTTGCTTCCAGTCAGGTGCCGTATTTGCAATCGCGCGGAATATTGCCGGCAGATTTCAAAGGGGACAAGACGGCGTTCTTGTTAGACGATGCGCTGGCGCGGTCCATCCCATTTATCTTCTTCGCCAGTGGGACAATGACGCATTGGGAAGCAGACATCTACGCGCGTCATCTTCCTCCCGACCAATGGAATGCCCGTTGGTGGAAATACGTCAGCGATTTGCAGGGAATCGAGCCGCCCGCAGCACGTGGCGAAGACTTCTGTGACGCAGCGACCAAGACCCACATCAACGACAATCCCGCTTACTATTACAATTACGCGTTTGCCACGGTCTTTAAATTCCAGCTCCACGATTATATCGCGCGCAAAATTCTTCACCAGGACCCGCGGTCGTGTAATTACGCCGACAACAAGGAGGTCGGCACCTGGTTGAACAATATTTTGAAAAAGGGTGGAACGGAAGATTGGCGGAAAGTTCTGAAGGAGGCTACCGGCGAAGATATTTCCACTCGCGCGATGGCCGAGTATTTCAGACCGCTGCAAAGCTGGCTGGAGGAACAAAACAAAGGCCGCCAGATCGGTTGGGAGTAGTTTATTTCGGGCGCTGTGATGCCCCCAGTGTCAGCCCGATCGAATGCGAGAGATCTCGCAATCACGTCGCACTACCTCTTATTAGGAGATCCCTCGCCGTCTGCGCGGCTCGGGGATGACAATAAGGCGAGTGGTAGGCGTAATCGCTAACTACCTACTCTCGCCGCCTGATTGAGCCTGCGCCGGCGATCTGACGCTCGACGTGCGGCGGACTGCCCGTGTACTCGACTTTGCCAGCTCCGGTGATCGAAGCTTTCAGCGAATCGCTCACTGCAATCCGGGCTTTGCCTGCGCCGGTCACCGAGATCTGGGCATTTTTTGTTTGCAGGGAATCCGCGAACAGATTGCTCGCGCCGGTCATGTCTGCAATTAGCTCATCGACTGCACCATCGACCGTGACTTTTGTCGCACCAGTTGTCTCGAGGTAAAATTTCGTCCCTTTCACCTGATGCGCGATCAGCTTCGATGCGCCACTTAGTTTGACGGCTTCAAGAGCACTGCTGGTAATCGTTACTTTGAGCGACCGCGCAAAATGAATTGATTGTCTCGTGCGCAAACGCAAGACATTGTCTCGGGTCGTCACTTCGATGTACTGTTGCAGGTTCTCGTCGGCTGTAACAGCGGCAGAAGGCCCGCCGCCGCTCCATTCAATGTCGAAGGCGCCGCCGGCATCGATATTGGTGAATGGACCAACTGAGCGTTGCTCGGTCACAACGTGCCCATTCCCTCGAATCCCGCCTATATCGCAGGCCGCAAGGCCGAGGGCGACGAGGGAAAGCGCCGCAAAACTGGACTTTTTCATAGTTAACAATTGGATGCGGCTGAGGGCCTGGTCAGATTCAAAAATCTGCCTTGGACTCGGTCTGTACCGGAGGTGGAGCGATCGTCAGTTTCACGGTTTCAGCAAGGACATTGCCGATATAGAATTCAACCCGGTATTTTCCAGCGGCCCAGCCATCTTCCGGTCTGGATAGAGTGAATGTGCCAAACGCGTCCGGTGCCGTCGCGATATTGGTCGCTTCGTCTACCTTATAGTCGGGCGGTGCGATCTCACCCGTATCCTCAGCAATCCAAACCGCGCGGATTTTTGCTCTTTGCGCCAGTCCATGAGCGCGCCAGCGGGCAACGATTTGCAATGCATCGGCTGAGATTGTTATGAGCGGATCGCCGTCCGTGCTCGTCGAAACGGAAGCTTCCAATGGCTTTTTCTCCGGGGGAAGCGCGGCTTGGCGGTTGCTTAAACTCGGAAGTGTGACGAGCTCGAGCGTGTTGCGGGCAAGGAGTTCGCCCGTGGGAGATCGCTCCGTTACCAATTCTTTAACCGATCCAATTCCGCGCACGACCCAACGATCTGCGACGGTCGACATGGGTCCTCGGTCTTCCCCGTGAATACGCCAGGCGTGGAATGATCCAGCTGGTACTTTCACTTCTTCTTCGCCGATGACCTTTAGGGGTATCGTGACATTTGTTTCAGCGATTTTACCGTCGCCATCACACGGCGATCCAACCTCTAATTTTGACGGCAAAATTGTTGCCGCTGGATCAAAGGTTGTAATTTTTCCCGCGCTACTCCGTGACGTCACGAGCACAGCCTCCCCTTGTATTTTCAAGAACTCGGTCGATTCGGGGACGCCTTCGGCAGCAGTCTCAACCGGTACTGAGGTTTGATCTCCGATGTCTTGAGAGGGCAGGACCTTGCGCGTAATACTAGTGGTGGCCGGACCCGGCTCGCGGGTCAGAGAATATTGCCAAACTGTGCCGGCTGCAGTGGGGAACGGTTCATCCGCCCGTATCATACCCCCGCTCAAGAATAGGATCAGAACCACACCGGGTCGTACCATCGCGGACGGTAACCGCTCGCGCGCAGATCGTCCATGTCGGCGAATGGAATTTGACGGCGGCGGCACCTTTCCACACGCTGGTTGGTATGCATGAGTGTTTCCTCTTGATCGCATCGATCGTGATTGGCAATACCTCTCAAGCTGACGCGATAACGACCTCGGCGAAAGATTGCTGGTTCATGCCGAACGTTGGCATCGCCGAATCCTTGACAGTCAATTCCGGGCAGGGTCAGTTGGAGGAGAAAATTGGCTTTGAGGTAGCGGAGCTGCCGAAAGTTACCGAGCAGCAGGCAATCGCGCCCACGCCTGCGGAAACGAAATTGCTGACTGCTGCGCTGGCAAGGTGAAACGCTAACTCCAGGTGACAAGATCCGCTGCCTCTGGATTGCGGAAGATGTGGGGGATGCAGCGCCGGCAAATTATCAGGTCAATGAGGCTTCAACCAAGGCATCAGAAACACGCGGATTCGGCACCTTTACTCTGTCACGGCCAGTCAAAGGCTGGCCTACCGGACAATATCGCGCTGAGATTTATGTCGGCGACAGATTGGCCGAGACAATCAAATTCACGATTCAAAAGCCCTAACCTGCCGCTTTTGAAACATGACCGAGCATTTCGGCGGCGCGGGTTCGTGCATCGATGCGCGTTAGTCGGCCTGCCTGCGCCAGCGTGAGTAGCGGTGCGTGCGCAATCTGGCAGAGATGTTCGGCGATGAACCAAACACCGTGCTCTGAAATCATCCAGTCACGATGGTCGAATCGGGAGAGATCGACCGGCCGCGAGTAGCGGCGAAGGGTGCGTTCGCCGCGGAGATTAAAATAAACGTTGAAGTAGCTCATCGCGAGTTCGCGCAAAGTGCGGTAAACCGGCTCTCGGTAGCGGCAAACCGTGAAATTTGATTTCGCTACAGCACCCCACAAACCGCGCACTTTAAAAATCGCGAGCACGTGATCCGTATCCTGATCAGCTTCGAGATCCCACAGCAGCGGCGGGAATCCGAGCACCCGCAATGCGGCCGCGGCAAAGATCGCGCCTTCAAGGCAATGCGCAGTGCGTTCCCTTAGGACCACTCGTGGCGACCATGCGGTGTCGGCCAAATGATATGGTAAATCGTCAAGAAAGCGCTGCACACCAGCCGGCGTTTTTAATCCGCGCAAGTTTCGTAGTTCCTTACCAGTAAAGTTGTTCGTACCTGATCGACGGAGCTGCATGATCAACTTTGGCTAGAGCAATCGCTAGTTCTTAACGGCGTTTTCTGCAGAAAAATCGGATGCACTTCGGCGGATTCAATGCGCCCTGCAGGATTTTTGCACGCACGAAAGCCTTCGATTTGGACTGAAGGCGCCTGCGGGTCATCCACTACGTCCGCTGGTCGATTGATGCGACTGCCCGGTTAGCAAAACCGGACTGAACGCTTCGGTCAAGTCGGTGAGAGCTTACTGGGGGAGCGTTCCGCGAGGTGGCGTCGGTCCAGCGGGGTCCTGTTGATCAGGATTCGCGGGCTGCGCAATGTGCAGGCGTTGGAGGCGCCGCTTAAACCGGAGGGTGCGTGCAGTCTTAGATGCACCGTCAAGATTGGTCTCCACTTCCGGAGAGGGCGTCGGACTTGATGCATCGGTCAGGCCTGAAACCGTAGCGCCGGCAGGTGCTGGTGTGGCCGTAGCGCCGGTGGGTGCTGGTGTGGAATGGGGGTTGTGTCCCCACCCATGACCATGCCCGTGCGGAGTCGCTGATGGACTTGCCGTCGGACTAGGAGTCGAACCAGGGGACGCGGTGGGTGAGGGACTTGGCGTAGGAGTGGGTGTAGGGGTCGGCGTCGGCGTCGGCGTTGGAGTTGGAGTTGGGGTCGGAGTTGGAGTTGGGGTCGGAGTTGGCGTTGGAGTTGGCGTTGGGGTCGGAGTTGGCGTTGGAGTTGGAGTTGGAGTTGGAGTCGGAGTTGGCGTTGGAGTTGGGGTCGGAGTTGGAGTTGGGGTCGGAGTTGGAGTTGGGGTCGGAGTTGGAGTTGGACTTGGCGTTGGAGTTGGAGTTGGCGTCGGGGTCG
>QHNU01000202.1:7040-7522 GCA_003218525.1 Verrucomicrobiota bacterium | reverse complement strand
CGGATTGTGTGCTGTTTGCCATTGCTCGATGCGATGGTGCCGGATTAATTTCCACTCCGACTGATCCTGCCTTGAACGGCGGACCGAAAACTTTTTCGGGAATCTCTTTCCAGCAGTAAAGCGCTTTATCGAACACGTAATAGATGAAGCCAATGGCGAAGCCGGAGAAAATCGTTTTGCCACCGCGCGCCACTTCTTTTTCCTCAGAGGCGACTGCTGCGCTCGGTTGCTCCGCTGCTTTCAGAACTGCGCCGCACGCGGTCCCTTCCGGATATTTCAACAAGCCGTGTTGATCGACAATCAAGGGCGCCGCAACGGAATCATCATGAGAATACCGAGCGGGCCGCCAGTCACAGCCACAAGCATCACGCGCGTAATTTCGAGATCGAACCCGAGGATCATAATCGCAGGCATCGTGACGCCGAGTCCGAACGCGATCGATTCGCCGGCGGAGCCTGCGGTTTGCACAATATTATTTTCGA
>QHNU01000202.1:0-6946 GCA_003218525.1 Verrucomicrobiota bacterium | reverse complement strand
CGACTTTGAGCAAGAGATAAAGCGAGGACGCGCCCAAAAACAATTCCGAGCAATGTGCCGACGATGAATGGGATCGGTGTCAGCTCGCGGATGCGCGCGGAAGCCGGCACGTGCGGTTTGAAAGACGCAAGAAATGGATTCGCCGGTTTCTCGCCGACGATGTCGGGCATCTCGTTAGGCGGATTTAACGTCTCGATGTTTGCCATTAGGTTTGTGAGCCCGCCCGAGCAGTGGCCTAACGAATCACGCGGCTGGCGCCCGCGCTCCCATTCGCAGGATCCAGCGATAAAGCAGGAACGCTGTGGCGGCGAAGGCGATGCCCCCGATGAAGATCCCAACGGTTTCATAGCTGAGCCCGACCAACGAGAGCGGCGCCCCTTTCCCGGAGAAAACGACGATCGCCGAGATCACTACGCCGATAATGCTTTCGCCGACAATTAATCCCGAGGCGAGTAGCACGCCCAGTTGTTTCGTTGCTTCTGGTTTCGGAGTGCGGTCTGCGCGACGTTCGAAAATCCAACCCACGATTGCGCCTACGACGATCATCAGTGTGCTTGCCGTCGGCAGATAAATCCCGAGGCCGACGGCGAGCGGGGGCACGCGCATGTGTTTTGTCGTGCGGGCGAGGATTTCGTCCAACACGATGATGGCAGCTCCGATCAATGCGCCGATGCGGATCAGGCTCCAGTCGATGTTAGCGGCGATGACGCCCTGCGCCAATGAGGAGATCAGTCCCGCTTGAGGTGCAGGCAGCGGATGGGGACGCAATTCGGCGCCCGGCGCGCCGACGAAACCGTAAGCGTGATTCACAAGATCGAGTACTGGCGGAATCACGAACGCGCCCGCGATCACGCCGATAATGAGTGCGACCTGCTGTTTCCACGGTGTCGCATCCACGAGCTGGCCCGTCTTCAGGTCTTGCAGGTTATTGTTCGCGATTGCGGCGACGTTGAAGATCACCGCAGTAGTAAAAAGCGCGAACGCCATCAATGCCTTGCTCGCATCCGGTGAAACGTACGGCTTCACGCCAATGACGAGGAGCAAAGCTGCGCCAATAACGACGAGAATGCCGATGCCTGAGAGCGGGCTGTTAGACGAACCGATCAGGCCCGCCATGTAGCCGCACACTGCGGAGACGAAGAAGCTCATCAGAACGACATAGGCCACTCCGCCAATGACGAGCGTTGTCAGGTGAGCACCGAGTCCACTCGTGTTTGCGAAGTAGCCGAGCACCCACCCGATCGGCAGCATGCAAACTAACGTGACCAGACCGACGATGCCGATTGGAATATCGCGCTCGGTGATTGGCAGCGTATCCGCTTTGCCGGCCTTGCGTGCGCGCGAAGCGGCCAGCGCGCCAACGAGGCCCTGCGCGACTGGCTTTACCAGCTTCAGCAATGTCCAGATCGCTGAGACGCCAATTGCACCTGCGCCAAGGAAGCGTACTTTTTTGCTCCAGGTGCTTTGCGCGAGTTGAGCGGCAGCCGTCGTGAGATCGCCTACCAGCCCGGAGTAATGTGGTACGCCCCATCCCCAGCCGATGAATGCGCCAATAAGCATTGCGATTCCAACCGACAAACCGACCAAGTGACCGATCGCAAGCAACGCGAACGAAAGCGAGAAATCATAACCGCTCACCGCGCCCCGCCTGCCGATGCGAAAAGTCTGCGCCACATCAGCGGCGAATACTTGCGTTGCAACGATGACCGCGAACACCGCGGCAACAATTGATCCCCACAACACCGCCAGCAGACCGGCGCGGCCGTGTTCGATATCAGAAGCGTGCGCGCTGTCGCCGCTACTGCCGACCTTCAAAACTTCCGCGCACGCGACGCCTTCCGGATACGGCAGGTCTGAACTCGTCACCAACGCGCGACGCAGCGGGATCGAGTACATCACGCCCAGGATGCCGCCCAACGCGCAGATCAGGAACGAGATCCAGAAGGGAAACTCGGTCCACCAGCCGATCATGATCAGACCTGGTAACACAAAGATGATCGACGAAAGCGTGCCCGCAGCAGAGGCAACCGTCTGCACGATGTTGTTCTCCTGCACAGTCGCATCGCGGAAGCCGCGCAGCATCGCCATCGAAATCACCGCCGCCGGAATCGATGTCGAAAAAGTGAGCCCGGCCTTGAGGCCGAAGTAAACGTTGGCCGCCGTGAACACCAACGTAATGATGATTCCTATTATTATCCCGCGACCGGTAAGTTCCTTGCGCATATTCGCTTAATGTTCGCCGATCGACGCGAGCGGAGGATAGTGTGGAATCGCCGGAAGGGTCAAGACGACGTAGTGCTCGCCGTAGTGGAATATTTCAACGCCCCTGAGCCATGCAGATAATCTGGCATCTCCGGCGGCGGATTAATCACGGTAGAGCCGTCAACCATCCTAATTAATTCGGAAACAACAAGCCAGTCTTATGTCTCGAAAGCCATCGCAAAAACGAAAAACCGCCGGGGTTTTCAATCCATGGTCTGTCTTGTAACAGATCACCTTTGCTCCGCTCCGGATTGGCTTTGCATGGTTTCTATCACTTCGGCGAAGGGTTTAGTGCTCACTTTGCTCGCTCCAGAGAAAGGATGGTCCAAAATATAAATTAGTAGCAAAATCCAACTTATAGTAACGGTGAGCGCGGAAATCATGAGGTACTGTGCCCTGATATTTTTTGTCCCGAATAAATACGTATATAAGACAGTAATCAGCCCGCCGCCTAACAAGACCAGCCAGACCGTTGGTGGAATCGTATTATTTCCGGCAAAAATGCGGAGGCGGCGGTGCTCGGCCAGGCTATTTAGCCGCTTCAGCGACTCGGAGTATAACTCTCTGTTTGGCGCCGATTTTTCATCCAAGCGGTTGAAAACATCCAATAGCCTTCTCAACGGATTGCCTGCGTAAATACTAACCTCTTCGGTCGACATTCGCTTTACTTCATCGTTATAGACCGAATCGGCGTAATCCATTAAGCCTTGTTGAATAACTTTGCTCACTGATTCCGGCAATGCCTTGGCGCTGTAAAAAAGATCGATTGTGTCACTTGCTTCCATTTGCAGATTTTTTGTTGCGTCGTCGTATCCGCTCCAGGTAACGAACACGACAAAAGCAACGACCACGCCATACAGCAGCCCGAAGGCGTTGAAGATCATGGCAGCTACTTCATGGTTCTCTTTCAATACTTCGGCCGGGTATTTGCGCCGCACGAAATGAAGCCCGACAGCTGCAAGTGCAGTCGTGATTACCGCCACGAGTAAGAACGATATCGCCGGCGGCAAATTAAGAAGGAAATGCATGAGTGGCCTGATTCTTTCGAAGAAATGGCGCTAATTTAGCAAGACAAAAGCGTTCGGGATCGCAGATGGATCAGGTATTCGCTGATACTAGCGCGCTTTGTGGCTATCGACGTCCTGACTTGCCTATCAAGGCGTCTCCCGTTCCCACACTTGCAAAATATGGCCGCTGCCGGGCGTTGATGTGAAATCAGTTGGTCGCGGCTTACCGGCTGGAGCCCAGCAAGCACGCTTGTGATTGTCATCGATGATCTCGTAGACGCCGAGCAACGTTTTACCCTTGTCCGGCCCAGAGCCCTGAACTGAGTCCACTGTTTTCGGGCTTTTGGTGGGATCGATCGTAAATCTACCGTCTTCGCTAGTGCCGGTCTGCGCTCCCGTTGATAAGGTGAACTTATCCCGGCTCGTGATCAGTCTGGTCTTCTTCCTAATCTCCTCCGGCACGGGTTGCCCATCCACGACTCCGGAGCTCAATACCCAGGTGCCGCTCAGGCGCTGGTAATCAGTGTCGATAAGCTGATCGATCGAATTCACACCGGCTAAAATCGTTACTGTGGCCAGCCAATCCCGAACACCACCGATGCGTATTGGCCAATCCTTTCTCTGTAGGTCAGCACCGGCAAAGGATTTTAGTTTGCTGCTCCAGTATGTAAAGAGAAACGGCTAGCATCGATAACGATCCGATCGGCATGTTCCGATGTGTTTGGTCTGATCAAATGCGCTGGGACAGCGCATTTATTGTAGTGTCCGCTTGCCTGCTCGCGAAGGCCTTCGGAGTCCTCAGCGGACAAGCGCTTCTGATCGGGCTGCCGATGCTTAAGGGAGTGAAGCTTCCGACAAGCGAACGTGATCGGCGATTTCGGATAGAAATATCTCGCCGAAACTCTTCAGTTTCTGCTGACCGACCCCGGGGATGTTGGCAAACTCAGCAAGCCGCTTCGGCTGTGCGCGTGCCATCTCTCGCAGCGATGCATCTGAAAAAATGATGTAAGCAGGCACATCGCGTTCATCGGCGAGCTTTCGGCGCAATCCACGCAATCGTCCGAATAGAACTTCGTCACATTCAATTTCGCCGGCCAGTTTGCGCTTATTCTTGTCGAATGTGTCAGCCGGCTTGGTCAGGGTTATAGAGGTGCGGCATTTGAGCACTTCGCGCCCGGCTGGTGTCAGCTCAATCGTTGCAAATTTTCCTGGCGCGACCGCAATCAAACCAAGCCGCGTGAGTTCGCGACCGATGGCCTGCCAGGTCTTGCGGTTCATGTCGCAGCCAATCCCATAGGTAGAAACCTGATCGTGTCCGCGCTGACGAATAGCGTCGGTCTCCGCACCAATGAGCACTTCGACGATATGATTTATTCCAAAATTGAAGCCGCTTTTCTGCCGCACGCGATGCACGCAGGAAAGAAACTTCTGTGCCGGCACCGTGCCATCAAAAGTCTCGCGCGGTTCGACGCAGTTATCGCAACCATCGCATGAGCCATCCGGCCAATTCTCACCAAAATATTTCAGCAGAGCGGCACGTCGGCATTCACGCATTTCCGCATATCCGATCATGTCACGCAGTTGGGTTCGCGCGATCCGCTGCTCGCGTTCCGGCTTTTCTTCGATAAAACGAATTTGCTTTGCCACATCGCCGGCGCTGAACAAGAGCAGACATTCGCTCGGCAATCCATCCCGCCCGGCTCGGCCCGTTTCCTGGTAGTACCCCTCGATATTCTTTGGCAGATCGTAATGGACGACAAAACGCACATTTGGTTTGTTGATGCCCATTCCGAACGCGATGGTCGCGGTGATCACGCGCGCAGCGTCTCGTAAAAAAGCTTCCTGGTTCTTTGCGCGTTCTTTCGAATCAAGTCCTGCATGATAAGCTTTCGCCCTAATACCCTCGCTTGTCAGTTTCGTCGCGAGGGTGTCGGCCGTTTTCCGGCTCGCGCAATAGATGATCCCACTCTCGTTCGGCCGTGCGCGAATGAAGGTGAGGAGTTGCGCGAATGCCGATGATTTCGTTTCGACTCGATAGGTGAGGTTCGGTCGATTAAAACTTGCGACGTAGCAACGCGGATCTCGCAATCCGAGATGTTTGACGATGTCGTCGCGGACTCGTTCGGTAGCCGTGGCAGTGAGCGCCATGATTGGAACTTCGGGAAGATCTCTCCGCAATTTCGCGAGCTCCCGATATTCCGGCCGGAAATCGTGTCCCCATTCGCTGATGCAATGGGCCTCATCGATGGCGAATTGCGCAATATCCCAGTTCAACGCTCGCTCGAGGAATCCATCGAGCATGAGGCGCTCCGGCGCGACATAAAGCAGCTTGTACTCACCGCGATGCAGCCGGCGCCATCGGAGCCGCGCCTCGTCGCCGTCAAGCGTCGAGTTTAAGAACGTTGCTGGAATTCCGCTCGTCCCCAGCGCGTCTACCTGATCTTTCATCAGCGCGATCAAGGGCGACACCACAATCGTCAGTCCTTTGTGCAGCAGGGCCGGCAACTGAAAACAGAGCGACTTCCCGCCTCCAGTCGGAAGTAGCGCGAAGACATCACGACCGACCAGAGCGTCCGCAATTATCTGCTCCTGCAGCGGCCGAAAAGTTTCGTAGCCGAAATACTTTTTCAGCGCCTCGTGTAGAATCATCAAACAGTGCGCCAGCTACGCCGCTATTCGCCAGTCCGGCTCGGTCCGCTGCTTAATCGCCGATAAGATGCCCCTGATAACCTCGGCACTCGGCTTCGCCCCAATATTGCCTTGGCCATGAACGCGGACGCTTACAGCGTTCGCGTCCATGTCGCGTTTCCCGACGACAAGCATGGTATGCACCTTCATCTGCTCGGCCCGCTGGATTTTCCCGTTAATCTTATCGGTTGATTCATCAATCACGGCGCGAACCTGGTTAGCTCGAAGGTCGGCGTGGACCGCTCTAGAATAACGCAGCAGTTCCGGTTCATCGCCGATCGGAAGAATGCGAACCTGTTCCGGCGCGAGCCAGAGCGGGAAATTGCCGGCGTAATGCTCGATCAGGAAGCCGATGAACCGCTCATGTGTGCCGAGCGGAGCGCGATGAATGCAGAGCGGCGTCTTCTCGGTGTTGTCGCGATCTTTGTAAACGAGATTCATCCGGCGCGGCACGGCGAAATCAACCTGATTGGTCGCGAGCGTGAACTCACGACCGATCACGCTCCAGACTTGCACGTCGATCTTTGGTCCGTAAAACGCCGCTTCGTTAGGCACTTCGACAAAGTTGATCCCTGAATTCTTGAGCACATTGCGCGTCATCGCTTCGGTTTGTTTCCACAGTTCCGGTTCATCGACAAACTTTTGCCCTAACCGCGATGGGTCGTGCGTCGAAAAACGCATTAGATATTTCTCGATTCCAAACAGCTTGAAATAGTTCAGATACATTTCGTTCACGGCATTGAACTCCCCTTCGAACTGCTCCGGCGTGCAATAGATGTGGGCGTCGTTCATCTGCAGCGAGCGCACCCGCATGAGTCCGAACAACTCGCCGCTCTTCTCGTAGCGATAATCCGTCCCGTATTCCGCCAGCCGCAACGGAAGATCGCGATAACTCCGCGGCACCGCCGCGAACAACTTATGATGATGCGGACAGTTCATCGCTTTGAGATAGTAGCGGCTTCGTGCCAACATCTCGTTTCTCTTGCTAT
>QHNU01000201.1 GCA_003218525.1 Verrucomicrobiota bacterium | reverse complement strand
CTGGCAGCGTTTTCCAGAATAAACTCAGATGGGAACCAAGTTATACGTTGGGAATCTTTCGTTTAATACGACGGAAACCGACCTGCAGGACCTCTTCGCACAGGCAGGAGCCGTGCAAGATGTCATGCTTATGCAGGATAAATTCACAGGCAAGTCGCGCGGTTTTGCTTTTGTGACAATGACGTCCGAACAGGACGCACAGAATGCCATTACTCAGTTCAATGGCAAGACAGTTGAGGGACGTGCCCTCACGGTCAACGAAGCACGTCCGCGCGAGGCTCGCCCGCCAGGCGGTGGCGGTGGCGGTGGGGGAGGCTACGGCGGACGCGGCGGTGGTGGCTACGGACGCGGCGGTGGTGGAGGCGGCGGTGGCGGTTATAGCCGCGGCGATCGCGGTTCACGCTAGGCGCGGAATCGATAACTCTTATCAAAATGTCGGCGCCTCGAGACTCTGCATTAAAATTTTCGTTTCGAACGAAATTGCACAGGATGAAGCGACTACAGCGCGGGCATCATCCGATGTACTGTTAAAGACGCAAACCGAGGAGGCGCTATGCCAGACGAATCCACCGAAAATTCTCAGCCGAGGAAGGAGCAACCAAGCGAAAACATCACGATTCCGCCAATTTCTAAGCCCGCAGTGGGCGCCGCTACGGGCGCCGTTATTGGAAGCGTAGCCGGACCAATCGGGGCGGTGGTGGGTGGTGCAGTTGGTGCGCTCGCCGGAAAGGCGGTAGCGACAGGCAAACCGATTTCCACGACCGCGCGGGAGGCAGTTGGAATACCTAGCGCCAGGAGAACGAAACCTCGCAGCAAATCTTCTTCGCCTAGGAAACGTTCGAGAGCCAAGCGAGCGGGTAGCGCGGGTCGTGCTAAGAAATCGCGGCCAGGGGCGGCCGCCAAACGTTCGCGTACCAGCAGACGTGTCAAAGGCGGCGCCACTTCCCGGCGCGCAAGCCGTGGATCAGCTGGAAAAACTCGTCGTGTGCAGGCGGCGCGACGCAAATCCGGCACTTCGCGGAAGCGGGCTGCAGCGTCGAAAGCACGTCGTGGCGCCGCCAAACGCGGCGGAGCAAAGTCACGTTCGCGTTCCGCCAAACGCGGATCGAAACGACGCCGGTAACAAAGAATCTGGGCAGGGCTGGATTCGAACCAGCGAAGGCGTAAAGCCAGCAGATTTACAGTCTGCCCCGTTTGGCCACTCCGGAACCTACCCTGGGCGAGCGTTGGCCCGAACGCTTCGGGGTTGATATAGGCTTGGGGGCGAACCGTCGCAAGTGCCGCGCCTTAGCGAGCGTAGAAATCCGCGATTTTTTCAACGACGAAGCGCTGCGCCGTGGATGACAATTCCGGGTAGATTGGCAGGGCCAGTGTCTCGCTGGTGGCGCGTTCTGTTGCTGGAAAATCGCCCCTTTTGTAGCCTAGATAGTCGAAACATTTCTGCTCGTGCAAACCGACCGGATAATAAATGGCCGAGCCAATCTCGTTTTGCCGCAAATGTTCACGCAAGGCGTTCCGATTTGGAGCGCGGATAACGTATTGATGGTAGATATGGGCGTTCCTGAGACCGCGGTCATGGAAGGGATCATACGGCAACTCAATTTTCCCCAATAAGCCAGCGCGCCTGAATTCCGCTCGATAACCGTCGGCGACGGCGCGGCGTCTCGCCGACCATTCGTCCAGATGCGCGAGCTTCACCGAGAGGATCGCCGCCTGAATTTCATCGAGCCGAAAGTTTCCCCCGATCATCTGGTGGAAGTAATGCGGCTCCATTCCGTGATTCCGGCAAACACGAAGTCGGTGTGCGAGCGTTTCATCGTTTGTCACGATCAACCCGGCGTCACCGGCAGCGCCGAGATTTTTTGATGGATAAAAGCTGAAGAATCCTGCGAGTCCAATCGTGCCGGCTTGCTGGCCACCGGACTGGCTCGGGTATTCGGCACCAATTGCTTGGGCTCCGTCCTCAATAACGGGCAGGCGATAGGTTTCTGCCAGGGTGCGAATCTCATCCATTTGGCAGCACAACCCGAAGAGATGGACCGGCATGATCGCGCGGATTTTCTTGCTCTGGTAGGTCGTATCGACGGAAGTGCGCGCGCATTTCAATCGTAGAAACTCCTCGAGGGCGCGGGGCGAGAGATTAAAAGTCTCTGGATCGATGTCGACAAAGAGAGGTGTCGCGCCCACACGTGCGATGCAGCCGGCGGTGGCGAAGAAGCTGTAAGGAGTTGTTACCACCGCGTCGCCTCTGCCGATGCCGAGGGCCATCAGTATGGCAAGCAATGCGTCGGTGCCCGAGGAGACACCAATGGCAAATTGTACGCCCGTATAACGGCAGATCGTGTGCTCAAATTCTTCGACTTTAGGCCCGAGAATAAATTGGCCCGAGCGCAGAACGTCGTCGATTTGCTCGCGAATGGGTGCAGCCAGGGGGCGATGCTGTTCGGCCAAGTCGAGAAGCGGAACCCGCATCGGCGCAGGATGGCAGTTTCGTTTTGCCGTTCAAGCGTGTGCACACAGCGTTGACCCTGGACGGCGCGTGCGTTACCGTCGCCCGATGTCTCTCTTACGCGGGCTGTTCTGGCTCGTTCTTTTCGTATTCTTCACTTTCTGTTTTATTGTCCTTTTCGAATACGGCACACACGATTTCACCACCGGTTTTAAGAAGGAAGCCGAGCGGGTGAAGGAATTTGTCGTGCAGGCCACAAACAAGCCGAGTGCCGATAAATCGCCAGGCGAAAAGAAGAAATAGGGCAGCCGCCCCTTATCTGACAAACTCGATGGCGAAATCGCGATCGATGTAGCCAGCAGCGCACGCCTCGCCGAGAAACCGCTGGATTGCTTGGCGGCCGGTCTCGCCATAGTCACGAGTGTAATCATTAACGTACATGCCGATGAATTTGGACGCGAGCACGCTATCCATGTTCCGCGCGTAAGGCATTGAGTGCTCTACCGCCTCGGCACGATGGGCAAGCCCGAACTCGATGCTTGCCCGCACAATTGTCAGGAGATCGCGCTGAATCTCAGGAGGAATGTCTTTGCGTAGAACATTCCCGCCCAGTGGCAACGGCAGGCCGGTTCGCGTCTTCCACCACTCGCCCAGATCGAGGATTTTCCGAAACCCAGCGTCCGCATAAGTAAGTTGGCCTTCGTGAATAAGTAGACCGGCGTCGGCCTGGCCGATTTTCACCGTTTCGAAGATCCGATCAAAGGGTACAACAACGTGTTTGAAACTCCCGAGATATAGTTGAAGGGCAAGAAACGCGCTCGTCAATTTCCCCGGGACGGCGATCGTCTTGTCACGCAGGAAATCGGACGACTCACTCGTTTCAGGGGTTTGATTTGTGACGATCAGCGGTCCGTAGCCATCGCCCATACTCGCGCCGCAGGGAAGCAATGCATATTTGTCCGTCACGGAGGCGTAGGCATGAATCGAGATGGCTGAGATGTGCAGCTCACCCCGGAGGGCGCGCTCATTCAGCGTCTGAATGTCCTCTAGCTGATGCTCGAATTTGTAACCGCGAAGATTGATTTTCTTCGCTGCCATCGCGTAAAACATGAACGCGTCGTCAGGGTCGGGAGAATGGCCGAGACTAAAAATAGTGTCGCGCCCTACAGTGCCGGGTGATCTCGAGTTGTCCTGCGATTTCATCAGAACTGTGCTTGCCATTTGCGTTGCCCGTGCCCTTTCGATAACCTCAGCGCGATGGCAAAATCCGCCCTCGGCAAAGGTCTTGGCGCGCTCATTGCCGTACGTCCGCCTGCGCCATCGCTGCAAGTCGAGTCTGAGGATTCGGAGAAAATTCGCCAGATCAACATCGACAGTATTACGCCGAGTCCTCTCCAGCCGCGAAAGGAATTTCCAGCCGCCTCACTCCAAGAGTTAGTCGAATCCATCCGGCAGCACGGAATTATTCAGCCTCTGGTCGTTCGGGCAGTGAATGGACGGCACGAGCTCATCGCGGGCGAACGCCGTTGGCGCGCTGCCCAGCAGCTCGGGCTCACTCAGGTGCCGGTGATCGTGCGTACCGCGAGCAATCGCGAAGTCCTCGAGCTCTCTCTCATAGAAAATTTGCAGCGGGCTGATCTCAGTCCGATCGAGGAGGCACAGGGTTATGCCCGCCTGGCCGGCGAGTTCGGCCTGCGACAGGAGGATATCGCTGAAAAGGTTGGCCGTAGCCGCGCCGCCGTCGCCAATGCAATGCGCTTGCTGGATCTAAATTCGCAAGTGCAAACATGGTTGACCCAAAATCTGCTCTCGGTTGGTCATGCCAAGGTCTTGCTTGCCTTAAAATCGCAGGAAGAACAGCTCGCTGTCGCCGAAACAATCCTGCGACGAAGCGCGACCGTCCGTGCAACCGAGCGGCTCGTGGCCCGGCAGCTGGGAGCGTTAAGTCCGCGGAGGCGCCGTCGTCTACAGTCTCCTTCGGTCAATGCTGCGTTCGCTGACCATCTGCAGTCGCGGTTGCAGGAACATTTCGGTACGCGGGTGATTTTGCATCACGGCGAAAAGCACGGTCGTATCGAAATCGAATATTACGGGACCGACGATTTGCAGCGGATCATGCAGGTGATCGGCTTAGCTCCGGACGAGTGAACCGCGGACTGCGCAGGTCGGACATCTCTTGCCGGGCATTTCTTTTCGTTGCTCTGTTTGCTGTGACTGAGGTGCGATGCGCAAGCGCAGAATCAATTTGGGAAGAATTTTCTGGTGAAAACGCCTTTACGCATGCAAAAAGGCTCGTTGAGCTAGGGCCGCGCCCGGCCGGCTCGGCAGCGCTGGAGAAGTCGCGCGCCTATATTACCGAACAACTAAAATCCTTCGGCTGGAATGTTAGCCGGCAAACGTTCTCCGCGAAAACACCGCGCGGCGTTATGACGTTCGCAAATCTAATCGCGACCTTTCGCTCGCCCGATCGCAGGGTCTCGCCGTCGTTCCTGCTTTGCTCCCATTATGATACCAAGACATTCGATACCATCTCGTTTGTCGGTGCCAATGATGGCGGGTCGAGTACCGGCCTGCTCATTGAAATGGCACGGGTGTTGGCTACGCAACCGACCCAGGCGGCGAAGACTGAGCTCGTCTTTTTCGATGGTGAAGAAGCGTTCGAGAATTTTACCGAAACGGACGGCCTTTACGGCAGCCGGCATTTTGCCGGCGAGCTGCGTGATTCCAAACAAGTAAAGTGGTTCCGCGGCGGGATGCTTTTTGACATGGTAGGTGATAAATCGCTGACGGTGACGCTACCGCCGGAATCGCCGGCGAACCTGGCCAGCAGCGTCTTCGCCGCAGCTGACGCACTTAGAGTCCGCGAGCATTTCACTTATTTTGATCGCGATATTACCGATGACCATACCCCGCTCAATGCCATTGGCATTCCGGTGATTGATATTATTGATTTCGATTTTCCAGCGTGGCATACGGCCGGCGACACACTTGATCAAATCAGCGCTGACAGCCTGCGAATCGTTGGCCAGGTTGCCCTTTATGCTCTGGCTCACTCGGAATTAAAATGAAGTGAGCTGTGGCTGTTATCAGCACCGGAGCGGGAGTCTCCCGGAATTGATCGAGGCCAAGCGTCGTGGCATGCAAGATGTTGTTGCCCGCCTCAGCCATAGTGAAGTTTTGCGCAGCTGGCATCTGCCGCGTCGGAAGATGAAGCCACGAAAAATCGGGGTGGCGATCTTGGATTCTTTTCGGCTGATCGCACGCCGCCGGAGTTTTTTCTGGCGGTGGGAGAAGTTATCGGCGAATTCATCGCCCGCATTTGTACAATCGCATCTTGGATTTCATGCTGTCCAAGTAGTGGAAGTTCGTCCGACCCGCGTCATGATATTCGGTGAGGCGCTGCCAGAAATAAAGCGGTGATCGCGGCAAAGAAGCGAACCGAGGCGATCCATGAACGTCGCAGGCAGCTTGCGCAGCGCTTCCGGTTTGTTCCCAGTCGAATGTAAGAAGTTGGAATTGCGCGATTGCCAGTTTGAACGCAGGCTGAAGCAGAACTTTAACTGCATTTAGATGACGCGACCCTTTCGTAAGAATGTTGGCGTGATTGGGCTCGGTATTATCGGCCGGCGTATTGCCGAGCACTTGCGTCGTCAAGGGCTGTCC
>QHNU01000247.1 GCA_003218525.1 Verrucomicrobiota bacterium | reverse complement strand
GAAATTGTTCATGTCAGGCGCGCCAGACCTGGTACAAGATGCTGATCAGGACCAGTGTCAGAGCGCTCCAAACAAACAGGATTTGCTCCAGACGAATGTGGCGGACGGCGGGTACATCATTCTCCACGTTTGGATCGCGATCGAAATATTGATGCCGCCTGCGGAAGATAAAGACTCCGGCAGCCAAGAAGACAAGGACTGCGATGCTGAAGGCAACGCGCAACGCGGGAATGCCGGCCTGTTCAATCGCGGCAACAAACGCGATCATCGGATCACTGGTCATTTCGATTTTCGAAACGGAGTCTGAGCCCAGTCATATCTCTCTTCCCCGATTATGATGATGCGATCAGGCGGGTAAGGTTTGATCGGGTAGGGGGACCGAAGCACCGCAAATGCATTCCCGGCGAAGATGGATAAGAAGATCACCGCTATCGTAATAGAAGTGTTCGTTTTCATGACAAACGCTAACAGCGCGTCCGATCGCCTTCTACGACGCGTCCGGAGGATTTTCCGATGCCACCGAAGGACGGATTGAGAATCCCTCGTCAGAGGTAGCGACAGAGCGAGGCGGCTACAATCATTGTAGCCACGGCGCTCTGTCGCCGTGTCACCCGCGAGAAGAGAAATCCGCGGTCAGCGACCGCGGCCACAAGAGCTTGTTAATCTTTCGACTGGTCCAACTCTTCCATGCGCCGACAAATTTTGGCAGTGTCTGGGCTTCGTACTCTGCTCGACAGAAGAAATGCACATGATCGGGCATGATGACATACCGGCCTACACCCAGCCGTGCCGATCCCGCGCTGCGGACCATTCTTCAATCAAAATATTCGCGATATCGTCTCTCGTGAGAACCGCGGGACGATCTTTGGTGCAAGTCGTGAGGAAATAGATCGGTGAATCGACCCAGACACGTTCCAATCGGCGCAGATGTCGATGCATAACAGCCGACGTTGTAGCCGAGGTCGCCGACCCCGGCCAGCCAAGAGGTTGAAGAGGAAACCGCGGTCAGCGACCGCGGCTACAATTGCGATCGCGATTACAGCCGCTGCGAGGCGAAGACTGCTTCCGGATCCGTTCCGGAAACTTTGCCGACAGCGATCCAACCGAATCGGCTGACCAGTGAGCCGATTAAGAACGAGATTGCCGCGAATGGGACCAGGCCAAACAACCGGAGAATAAGTGCAAGCGGGCCGTTCAAAATTTCGCCGATCCGAATCAGCCAGCCCGAGCCATGTTCGTGTATCGCGCGATCGGCAGCGCCGTGCTTATTAAACGTGAGCCATATTAAGAGCGCCGACTCAACGGCAGCTGCGTAGTACCCGATGGCATTAAGGGCTGGGATCCGATGGCCAATTAACTCTAACCAGGCGGCTGCCGAGCCTAATCCAGCCGTGCCAAAATGAATCGGCAGCAAAACACGATGCAAATGCCACGCCGGAATCGCAGTCGCACCAATCAGCACGCCGGTGTAAGTCGCAAGCAAGGTTCCGAAGAATGCGGAGCCGAATACGAAGATTCCGGCAGCGATCCGCACGAGTTGATCCATTGTGCCACCGAAAACGTGATGGAAGTGCAGTTCCACTGCGATCAAACCAGGAGCGGTGCAGGTGCCGAACCCGGTGAGAATCCAGGCGCCCATCGACATGGCTGATTGGTGCTTGAAAACGCGTAGCATGTTGAGGAAGAGCCGCGGACGGCCGAGATCCATAATCAACAGAATAGGGGAGAGGATGGTCGCGATTCCCGCGAGCCACATGGCCGCGCGAATAAGATCGAGATGATGAAACAGAATTGCAGCGCTCGCGATCACCGCCGACATACCGCCAATGCCGCCGATGAAAAAGTACAATCCAATTTCCCATGTCCAGACCGGAGGTCTGACGACGGGCTCACCGTAATAACCGGGTTTCCGCGGAATTGGACCACCCGCAACATCGACACCGCGGTCGGTAACGACGCCATCTTTCCAAGCTTGTTCGCGCAATTGGTCGAGCCGCTTTTCCGATAGTTGATCGTTTGTCATTGTTATAGCCGCGGTCGCTGATCGCGGTCTCGACAAAATGAGGGCTGAACACTGCCGCGGTCAGCGACGACGGCTACAATGCGCAGGCTCCTCTTCCTCATGAGAAAAATGTGAACGCCAATAGTGTTGCAATGAAAGATCCGATCGCCGTCGCGAAGGCCGAGGTCCAGGCCGATTTCAAGTAAATCGTTGGAATCTGTGGCTTCGGCGGCAAGCCGTATGCCTCCGGTTCACCCAGAATTAAAAAGAACGCGTGAATGCCGCGCACCGATGTCTCCGTTGGATCGTAAAGTTGCGCGTCGGTGTAACCGCTTTCTTGTAATTGCTGCACGCGTTGCGCGCCACGCGCGCGGAGATCGTCCAATCGGCCGAACACGATCGACTCGGTCGGACAAACTTTTGCACATGCCGGTACCAGCCCACTCTTTTGGCGATCATAACAAAAAGTGCATTTGAATGCGCCGCCGGCATCGGGAAGCGGCTCCGGCCGGCGATCAATCACGCCAAATGGACAGGACACGACACAATAGCCGCAGCCGTTGCAGACATCGTTTTGCACCAGGACCGAGCCAACCTCAGTGCGGACGATCGCTCCGGTTGGACATGATTCAAGGCAGCCTGCTTCTTCGCAGTGCTTGCAAACATCGGACAAAAATACCCAGCGGAATGGATCTTCTGATTGCGGATCGGCCCGAGCCGGACTGGCGGGTTCAAATGGCAGGCCCATCGGTCCAGTAATCTGATTTCCTTTTTGTCGGTCTTGCTCGAGGAACATGACGTGGCGCCAGGTCGATGCGCCGAGATGGCCGGTGTTGTCGTAGGAATTTCCCGACCACGTGAATCCATCATCCGGCACCTGATTCCATTCTTTGCACGCGACTTCGCAAGCTTTGCAGCCGATGCAAACACTCGGGTCGGTGAAGAAACCAACCTCGACGTGATCTTTTACGAAGGAGTGTCGGCGCTGATTGGAGCTTTGAATTCCTTCGCCGATCATAATGCCTCCTTATCTAATGGGAGACTCGTGCTCGTGACCAGCCGCGAGTTTTCCACGTGCAGCGCCCGGCGGCGGTTGTTCCGGATGCAAATTGGGTGGGCCACCCCGCGGCGCGTATCGGGCGAGCCAATCTTCGAATGCAGGACCGCGCGGCAACCGGCCAGGCACGATATTGCAAGCGAGCGCCTTGGTTTCCATGATGGTGACGTTTGGCTCGCCAGAAATGGGAATGAGATCATTGGCGGCGGCGCCGCGCACGTTCCCGGCCGTACCCCAATGAAATGGAAGGGCAACTTGGTGCACAGTTTTTCCGTCGATCTGAAGCGGTCGAGCGCGTCGACTGACGAGCGCACGCGTTTCGATCGCGCCGCGCAACGTGACGATGCATATATATTCGCTATTCTTGATCTTGAGTTCGGTGGCCAACTCCGGCGAGATTTCCGCGAACATTTCCGGCTGCAATTCCGCCAGATGACTTAAGAAGCGCGACATGCCACCCGCGGTATGATGCTCGGTCAACCGATATGTTGTGAGAACATACGGAAATCGCGGGTCGCCTGGTGGCGCGAACCGATTTTCCGGGCGGGTAAACCAGTTGACCACCGGATCCGTGTCGCGCGAATAAAGCAGATTACGCACGGGGGATTCGAGCGGCTCGTAATGCGTCGGGAATGGGCCGTCCTGCAAACCTTTCGGCACGTAAATCCAGCCGAGTCCGTCCTCATGCAACATAAAGGGCGCGTCGCCTGGAATCGCGTCCAACCCTTTCTCCTGTCGCGTTGGTCGATAATCTGGAGATTTCCCGACTGGAAAATCGGGATTATCCCCTCCAGTCCATTTGTTGTGCGCCTTGTCCCACCAGATCAGTTTCTTGCGCTCGCTCCAGGGCTCGCCGGTTGGGCTGGCGCTCGCTCTATTATATATGATACGCCGATCGCTGGGCCAGGAGAAGCCCCACCCATGTCCGAGATAGTCTTTGGACTGGCGCGCGTTCGCTTTGTTCACGCCATCGCGGTTAAAAACGCCCGAGTAAATCCAACAACCGCACGCAGTCGATCCATCGGCCTTCAATTCGTTGTAATCGGCGACCTGCGGACCGTGATGGGGATTCCCTTGGCGATTGACACCGAAGACAATGCCGTCAGTTTTTCCGCGGGCAGCGACCGCGGCTACAGGATCAGTGTGCCACCCATTGATCTCGGCCAGCACCGCTTCCGTTTCTGCCGCCCCTTGTTTGTCTTCTGGATACCACCAATCGAGGGCACGCAACGGTTGGTCGACGGGATCGGTCGATTCCTTCGCTTTCGCGATCAAACGCACCGCCAGCTGATGCATAAACCAGTCGTCAGATCGACAATCTCCGGGAGGATCGACCGCTTTCTGACGCCACTGAAGGAGCCGTTGTGTGTTCGTGAACGTGCCGTCGTTTTCCGCGTGACCAGCCGCCGGGAAAAAGAAAACCTCGGTGTTGATTTCCTCGGTCTTCAATTCCCCCCGCTCGATCTCCGGTGAATTGGACCAAAATGATGCCGCTTCGACCTCCACCAGATCGCGGACAACGAGCCATTTTAGCTTAGCCAGCGCCTTTCGCTGAAACCGGGAGTTTGGCGCTGCCACGGCCGGATTCTGGCCCATGATAAACATGCCTTCCATTTTTCCGTCGGCCATGTCGTAGAGGTATTCGAAGAACGAGTGATTGCCGGTGAGCTTCGGAACCCAATCGTAGCCGAAGTCGTTTTCTGCGGTCGCATTCTTGCCGTAGTAAGCCTTCAGAAGGCTGATGAAATAAGCTGGCGTGTTGTGCCAAAGACCGGTCGGCTTTGTTTGCTTGGCTAAATAATCACCTAGCGTTTTTTCGCTGCCATCACCGCGCGGCATCGGCAGGTAGCCGGGTAGAATGTCGTAGAGTGTTGGAACGTCCGTTGAACCCTGAATCGATGCGTGACCACGCAGGGCAAGGATACCGCCCCCGGGTCGCCCGATGTTGCCGAGCAGAAGTTGCAGTATTGATGCGGTGCGAATGATCTGAACGCCTTTCGACTGCTGGGTCCATCCGACCGCGTAACAAATAGCTGCGGTTTTTTCCGGACCCGAGGCGGCAACGAGTGCGTCAGCAACTCGCTGAAACAGCTTGGGAGAAATGCCGCAAATCTTCTCGACCATCTCGGGCGTGTAGCGAGAAAAATGTCGCCGCAGCATTTGAAAAACGCAGCGCGGATGTTGCAGGCTCGGATCGCGCTCGGGAAAACTCAGCCCGTCGCCTTGGTAGAGCCAGCTCTCTTTGTCGTAAGCGCGTTGCTGCTCGTTCCAGCCGGAGAAAAAGCCGGTCGCGCCTTCTTCGGCGTCGCGAAAATCTTCGCGCAAAACACAGGAGGCGTTGGTGAAGTGCACCACATAATCGCGAAAGAAAAGATTGTTCTCGATAATGTGCCTTATTAGTCCGCCAAGGAATACAATGTCGCTGCCGGCGCGAATCGGCACCCAGATATTGGCCAGCGCGCTGGTGCGCGAAAATCTTGGATCGACATGAATGAGGGTCGCGCCACGCTCCTTTGCTTTCATAACCCAGCGAAAACCGACTGGGTGCGCTTCCGCCATGGAGGAGCCTTCACTCAGAATGCAATCGGCATTGGCGAGATCTTGTTGCGCGGTCGTAGCTCCGCCCCGGCCGAAGGAGGTGCCCAGACCGGGCACCGTGCTGCTATGTCATATCCGTGCCTGGTTGGAGACGCAGACCATTCCCAGGCCGAGAGTGAACAGTTTTTTGATGAGATAATTTTCTTCGATATCGAGAGTGGCGCCGCCGAGATGACAGATCGCAGTTGTGTGATTGATCGTCGCGCCATCTTTTTTATGAACGAACGTGCGCTTGCGTGATTCCCAAACTCGATCCGCCACCATGTCTAGAGCGCGATCCAATGAAATCTCCGTCCACTCTTTCGCGCGCGGGGCGCGATACTTCATTTTCGTTTCGCGCCGGTCGTGTGTGAGCAATTGATAAGAAGCGGCGCCTTTCGGGCAAAGGTTCCCCTGGCTGATCGGACTCTCCGGATCGCCTTCGATCGAAATCAGTTTCCCATTCTTGTGATAAATGAGTTGCCCGCAACCGACTCCGCAGTACGGGCAAATGGACCGTGCGACCTCGGCGCCATCGATCCGCGCGTGCATCGCGCGCGTTTTATCCGACATCGCTTCAAGACCTGTCCCGTCGGCCCGCTCACGAATTTGACGAATGAGCGGCCATTTGCCGAGTAAGCCAGTGAGCGACGTCATATCGTTTCAACCGCTTAAGTCTTCGTACTACCTCTGTCATGCCGAACGGTCAAGCTGCTTCGAATTCACCACTGACCCATCGTGACTGAATCGTGCCGTCGAGCTCGATCGGAACGATGCCTTGACCGTGAGTAATGACTCCGCCATCGATTTCAATCTCGCGCGCGGAGCCGCCAAGTCGATGCGCCAAGATGGCCGGTGTTGTCGTAAGAATTTCCCGACCACGTGAAACCGTCATCCGGCACCTGGTTCCATTCTTTGCACGCGACTTCGCAAGCTTTGCAGCCGATGTGCAAACGGTGGGGTCGGTAAAGAAGCCAATCTCGAAGTGATCTTGCACGAAGGAATGTCTTCGCTGGTTGGAGCTTTGAATGCCTTCGCCGATCATCGACTGTCGATCTTTCCCTCCAGGCCGTGACCACCACCGGCTCTGCCGCAGGGCGCACCCGGAGGCGGTTGTTCCGGATGCAAATTGGGCGGGCCACCCTTCGGCACGTATGTGTTGAGCCAATCTTCGAAGGCAGGACCGTGAGGCAAGCGGCCAGGCACGATGTTGCAGGTGAGCGCCTTCGCTTCCATGATGGTGACGTTCGGCTCGCCCGAAATCGGAACTAAATCGTTCGTGGCGCCACCTCTTACCGGTCCGGCCGAACCGAAATGAAACGGCATCGCGATTTGGTGTACGGTTTTCCCGTTGAGATGCAGTGGCCGGATACGGCGACTGACAAGTGCGCGCGCTTCGATTGCTCCACGTAAACTCACGATCGAAATGTGGTCGCCGTTGGCGATCTTCAGCTCGACGGCAAGCTCGGGGGACATTTCGGCGAACAGCTCCGGTTGCAACTCCGCGAGGTGACTGAGAAAGCGCGACATACCTCCGGCAGTATGATGCTCGGTCAGCCGGTAGGTTGTAAGAACAAAAGGAAATCGCGGGTCTCCTGGCGGTGCGAACCGATTTTCCTGGCGGGTAAACCAATGTACAGCCGGGTTCGTGTCGCGCGAGTAAAGCGCGTTGTGTACGGGCGACTCGAGCGGTTCGTAATGTGTAGGCATCGGTCCGTCCTGCAAACCGCTCGGGACGTAAAGCCACCCGAGCCCGTCTTCATGCGAGATAAACGCCGAGTCGCCGGGAATCCCATCAAGGCCGCTCTCGTTTCCGGTTGGTCGAAACTCTGGCGCCTTCTCCACCGGAAAATCGGGATTATCAACGCCCGTCCATTTGCTTTGCGCGCGGTCCCACCAGATTAACTTCTTGCGATCGCTCCACGGTTCGCCGGTCGGGCTGGCGCTCGCTCTATTATATATGATGCGGCGATCGCCCGGCCAGGCGAAGCCCCAACCGTGGCCAAGATAATCTTTCGAATTACGCGAGTTCGCCTTGTTAATCTTATCTGGACCTTAATCTTATCTGGACCGAGGACGCCGGAGTAAATCCAACCACCGCTTGCCGTCGAACCGTCGGACTTCAGTCGTGGATAGCCGTCAATTTGCGGACCGTGATGCAAATTGCCTGTGCGATCGACACCGAAGACGACTCCGTCTGCATTGGGTTGAGGAGCGGTGTACCAGCCGTTGATCTCTGCTAATACCGCTTCCATTTTTGGATCGCCCAGCTCGTCTTCGGGGTACCACCAGTTAAGCGCGCGCAACGGTTCATCGAGCGGATCGTTGGATTGTTTCGCTTTGGCGATCAGGCGCAAAGCAAGTTGATGTATAAACCACGCTTCGGATCGAGCATCGCCGGGAGGGTCAACCGCTTTCTGGCGCCATTGCAGAAGACGCTGCGTGTTAGTGAATGCGCCTTCCTTTTCCGCATGACCAGCGGCTGGAAAAAAGAAAACTTCCGTCTCGATTTCTTCCGTCTTCAATTCGCCGTGCTCAATCTCGGGCGAATCACGCCAGAACGTCGCCGCTTCGATTTCGACCATCTCTCGAACGACCAGCCATTTCAATTTCGACAGCGACGCTCGCTCGAACCGGGAGTTTGCCGCCGCGACCGCCGGATTCTGGCCCATCATGAACATGCCTTCCATTTTTCCGTCGGCCATGTCGTAGAGGTATTCGAAGAAGGAATGGTTGCTGGTGATCTTCGGCACCCAGTCGTAGCCAAAATCGTTTTCCACCGTTGCGTTCTTGCCGTAGTACGCTTTCAGCAAGCTGACGAAATAGGCTGGAAGGTTATGCCAGAGGCCAGTTGGCTTTGTTTGACGCGCCAGGTAATCGCGCAGCGTCGCTTCGCTGCCATCGCCGCGGGGCATTGGCAGATAACCAGGCAAAGTATCGTAGAGCGTTGGAATGTCGGTCGAGCCTTGGATCGACGCGTGACCACGCAGGGCCAAGATTCCGCCGCCCGGCCGACCGATGTTGCCGAGCAATAGTTGCAGGACCGCGGCGGTGCGAATGATCTGAACGCCTTTTGAATGTTGGGTCCAGCCGAGCGCATAACAAATCGCTGCGCTCTTATCCGGACCTGATGCGGCGACGAGCGCCTCCGCAACTTTGTGAAAGAGCGCAGGCGAAATTCCACAAATTTTCTCGACCATTTCAGGCGTGTAACGAGCAAAGTGGCGGCGCAGTGTTTGCAAAACGCACCGCGGATGTTGCAAGGTCAGATCGCGTTCCGGAAAACTGAGGGCGGGATGGCCTTGGTAGAGCCAGCTCTTCCTGTCGTAGCCACATTGCTCCCCGTTCCAGCCGGAGAAAACGCCGGTCGCGCCTTCTTCCGCGTCGCGAAAATCTTCACGCAGAATGCATGAGGCGTTGGTGAAGTGCACCACGTAATCGCGGAAGAAGAGATTGTTCTCGATAATGTGCCTGACGAGGCCGCCGAGAAATGCGATGTCGCCGCCTGCGCGCATCGGCACCCAAATATCGGCAAGTGCGCTGGTGCGCGAAAATCT
>QHNU01000246.1 GCA_003218525.1 Verrucomicrobiota bacterium | reverse complement strand
CAGGATAGTGCAATTCGAACACCAGTTTATAATTGGCGGGCACATTCGGAGCGAAGAATCCGTAGCCAGCTTCGATCCCAGCGCTGTGCAGGTACACAGTAATTCCGTTACGCAGCCAGTTTGAAGGATCGAGGCGCTGACCGAGCAGCGCGGCAGTGGTTTGCTCGCCGCGCTGCCAGAAGTCGTTAGCTTCAGCGGGGAAAACGGTCGGCGTGGCCGCGAAAATCGAGAACGTGTCCCGGAGACACACTGACACGATCAACAAAAGGTGAGCACCAAGGCAGGCCGTTCGAACACGCCTTGCGCCGAGAAACCCTGCACCTTGCTCGTTGTTAGTTACCTGCTGTACTTTTCCAGGATTGGCGTGACCTCTTTAACTAACGCGTCAGATTCTGGTGGGATATTCTGCGTGACGTGGGTCGGGCTGCCAGCGGTCGTGACGTGCGTTGGGCTTCCACCTTGTGTGACGTGCGTTGGGCTGCCACCTTGCGTGACGTGGGTCGGGCTGCCAGCGGTCGTGATGTGAGTCGGGTTGCCGATCTTCATTGCCCAGTTAGTCAAGCCGCTCGCTTTCGCGTTCTTGGAATATTCCGACGCGATTGCCCCGATTTGCATTTCGCTCATCTTTCCTAGCTGTTTCTTCAAGCTGCCGTTTTCGTACACTGCGATCCGATAGAGCGAGCTATCGTACTTCTTGAAAATATTGTTCACTGCCGCCTGATCGTCCTCGGAAATTGCTGTTCCGGGAATCAGGACCGAATGTTCGTCAACCTTGATCGCATTGGGACGGGCGGCGGCCGATTGCCTGCCGACTCCCTGGCAGGACACAAGCGGCGCGACAACTAATCCCAAAGGAATAATCACGCGATATTTCATGGGAGCGGGTTTCGGCTGCTGGCTGGGCAATTGCAAGCATAATTTGGAGCCGAGCTGACCTCTGACCCGCAGGGACACCGTGTGGTTGGGTGCTAACCTAAACGAAACCTGAGTTCGCGAATGGTTTTCCCTCCGAAGCGCTGTTTCAATTTTCGCAAGATCTGCGCTTTCGCGATCTGCTCGAGCTCGTAGTGGAGCGATGGCTGGAGGACACGGACGTAGAGAGTACCTTCGCGCAACGCGACCGGCGCGGAATGGGCGGCGATAAATTCGCCGACAATGGAGGACCAGGCTTCGATCACTTCGCTTTCGCGCAGACGCTCCTTCAGTCCGAGCTTCTGCATAAGGGCAGGCAATAGATCGGAGCTCTGCTGGCAGCGATCGCGGCGCGGGATGATCTGAGGCAAGCCTCGCCATTCCTGAAGGACGGTCGCGCGCAGTGCGGAGTTCATTGCTTCTTCTTACGCAGAGAAGGGCAGCGTTAAAAGAGTTAAAAGGGTTACAAGGTTAAAAAGGTCAATTGCGCCGACTGGCCACGGGACTAGTCCGTCCCAGGCGAACACGGCGGCAATTACAGCCGGAGATCACTTGTCGAGATAACGGTGTTAGCGCGCGAGAGCAGCCGTCCCTGCACCGATTTAACGATGTAACGTTTTTAACAACTCAACGATCTAAGCAGGCTACGCCTCAATATTTCCGCCGCATGTTGCTGGGCAGAATATTCAGCTCGGTCCGGTACTTGGCCACGGTGCGGCGAGCGATCGGAATCCCGCGTTTGCTCAGAATCTCGACGATCTCCTTGTCGCTGAGCGGGGCGTTGCCGTCTTCGTTTTTGACCAGATCGAGGATCGCTTCCTTCACGCTGGTGTTGCTCATCGATTCGCCACTCGATGTTTGGTAACCCGGGGTGAAGAAATATTTCATTTCGTAAACCCCTTGCGGAGTCGCCATATACTTGCCGCTGATGGCGCGGGAGACGGTCGTTTCGTGCACCCCTACTGCATCTGCGATCTGCACCATTGTCATCGGCTTCAATTGCGAGGAGCCATGCTCGAAGAATTCGCGCTGCCTCGAAACAATCTGGTGCGCGATATTGGAAATCGTTTGCTGGCGCTGGTGGATCGATTTGATGAGAAATTTGCCGCTCCGGATCTTGTCCCGGATGTAATCCTTGACTTCGTTCCCGTTACCTTCTTTCGCCATGATGTCTTTATAGGTGTTGCTGATACGCAGATGGGGAATTTGTTCTCCGTTCAGGATGATCTGGTATTCGCCGTTGATCTTCTCGACTGTGACGTCTGGAACGACATAATTTTTCGGGGCCTCGGCGAAAATTGCGCCCGGTCGCGGCTCGAGCTGTGCGATGTTGTTCGCGCATTTCTGGACTTGTTCGACCGTAACACCCATGCGACGTGCGATTTCGGGGAAACGGCGTTTACCCAGATCAGGCATGTGTTCGGCGATGATCTTGTATTCGAGGCCATTTCCTTTTCCCGCGCGTTTCAGCTGAATGAGCAAACACTCCTGCAAATCTCGTGCGCCGACGCCAGGCGGGTAAAAGCTCTGGATCAGCGTCAGCATGTGCTCAAAATCTTCCCGCGGAATCCCGGTGTTCAGGGCCATTTCTTCCGGGGTGGTCTGTAAAAACCCGTTATCATCGATGTTCCCGATGATGAGCTCGGCTGTTTTACGATCGTTCGCATTCAGCACCTGCTGATTCAGCTGCGACATCAGGTGCTGCTGCAGAGTTTCCTGAGTAACGATCGAGTCGAAAAAGAACTGGCGTTTTTCCTCGTCCTCCTGCGAGCGAGCGCTATAGCCGCTCGATTGCGCCATGTAATCGCGCCATTCCTCGTCTAGTTTGGCGAGCTTATCGAACTCCTCCTTGAATTCCTGGTCGGCCGCGGCCGTATCGGTGCTGGCAGGCGACTCCGGCTCGTTCGGTAATTCCTCCAGCACCGGATTGGTCTCCATTTCCTGCTGGACGAGATTGCGCAGTTCGAGCAGGGGCGCCTGGAGAATAAGGAGACTCTGCTGAAGCTGGGGTGCGAGGACCTGCTGCAGGGACAGATTCTGCGATTGATGCATTCCTTGCCCAGCCATCTGGCGTCAATGATAACGAGCGTGAAAATCCACGTCGAGCAATTTTCGCGCCGTGGAAACTCGAAAGCATCCGAATCGAGGCAGAGGAATACGAAATGCTACTTAATTACCGCGCTATGAACCGGGGTTTTTTGATTGCTGCGATCGCACTTGTCACCACGACCGCTTTGGTTCCAGCGCAGGCCCCACAGACCGATGAAAAACGGCAGCAAATGGAGGCGCTTGATAAAACGGTTCGTGCTCAGCAAGCGGAGATCGCAGCGAACCATGCCAAAATTGACGAAAAACTCGCCGTAATTGCGGAAATGGTTCGAACAGCGCGGATTTTTGCCAGCCGCGGGGGGCGATAATGCGCCGTAAATTTTTCGTTCTCAGCGTTGCGGCGTTGTTGGCCGCGTTCGGCACGATGGCGCAGTCGCCAGCGCCGATCATTGTTCCCGCGGCGACTGATTCCACTCCAGCTCCCGAAAACGCGCAAAAAGACGCAGATGACGCGGTAATCACAGCCGCGATCGCATTGCTGCAGGAACTGAAGGCGCAAAACGAGCAGACCATAAAAAAGCAGCAAGCCACTTTGGAAGCACTTGATCAGCTTCAAAAGGACGCCGATCAGATCCGAATTTTCAGCAAGCGCGGCTGAGCGCGCTAGGTCAGCTACTTCTTCTTCGGCTCAACCTTGCGGTAGAGCGTGGCCATACTGATACCCAGCACGCTCGCCGCTTTTTCACGCGAACCGCTGCAATGTGCCAGCGTCGCTTCGATGTAGGAGCGTTCCTGCTGTTGAATGAAATTGTCCAGGGTCTCGCCGACGGGCATGGCCGCGCGCGCCTGCTCCGCTTTTTCACCGAGCGCGCTCGCCACGATGTTGGGCGGCAAATCCGCCGGCAAAATCGTCTCGTTTTCACACAGAGCACAGGCCCGTTCGATCGCATTCTCCAGCTCACGCACGTTGCCGGGATAGTCATAATGGGAAAGAATCTCGATCGCCTTTTGGTCGATTTTCTTCGGTTCACCACCGCTGGCCGCCGCCTGTTTGTGCAAAAAATGGTGCACCAAGAGCGGCACGTCCTCCAGACGCTCACGCAACGGAGGGATCTCGATCGGAATAACTGCTAACCGATAATAAAGATCCTCACGAAACGTTCCGTCCTTTAATTTGGGCAGCAGCGGTTCGTTGGTCGCACCGACCACGCGTACGTTCACGGGCGAGCTCTTGTTATCGCCCACTCGGCGCACCTCGCGCTCTTGCAGCACACGCAGTAATTTCGTTTGCAAAGGAGGCGCCATGGAATTGACTTCGTCCAGGAAGATCGTGCCGAGGTTCGCTTCCTCGAACAGACCGCGCTTGTCCGCGACCGCCCCGGTGAACGATCCTTTCTTATGCCCGAATAATTCGGACTCGAGCAAGTTTTCCGGGAGCGCGCTGCAATTAATGGCGACGAACGGATGGTGCTGCCGGTTACTGTTAAAATGCAAGCCGCGCGCCACCAGTTCCTTACCCGTTCCGCTCTCCCCCTGAATCAGCACCGTGCTGTCCGTGTCAGCGATCTTGTTAATGAGACCGTAGACCTGCTGCATTTTGCGGCTGGTGCCGATGATGTTTTCAAACTTGTACTTGTTCTTGAGCTCCTTGCGGAGATAAACATTCTCTCGCAGGGCCGCCTCGTAATCGAGTGCCCTCTGAATCGTCATTTGCAGCTCGTCGATTTTGAACGGCTTGGTCACATAATCGTAGGCGCCCATCTTCATGGCTTCGACCGCGGTCTCCACCGTGGCATAGGCCGTGATCAAAATGACGGCGGTCTGCCGATGATGCTCTCGCACGTGCCGCAAAACATCGAAGCCGGTCATTGTTTCCATGCGGATATCGGCTACCACGACGTGCGGTTGGATCGAATCGAGCTGCTCAACCGCTTTCGTGGCCGTATTAAATGGAAAGACCTGGTGCCCTTTTTCCCGGCAGATCGTGACGATGACCTCCACCATCGCCGGCTCGTCATCGATGATTACGATTTTTGCCATTCGCAGCGCGGAGAATATTTCAAATTTGAGAAAAGAAAAGGGGAAAGCGGAAAAACTACGCCTGTTCGCCGCCGATCATGATCCAAGGCACGTCGCCGGTGAAATTGATGATCGACTCGTATGCACTCGCTGTCTCGAAGCTCGCCGGGATTGCGATCATGTCTGCCTGATATCCGGGATGTATTCTACCCAGGAAATCCTCGGCTTGGATCGCTTTCGCTGCATTTACCGTCACCAGCGCAAGGATTTTCTCCGCGGGGACGCGGGCATAGACGCGTCGAAACTCGCGCATCTCGGCGAATAGGCTCAGATCGGTGTTGCTGGCAAGACTGTCCGTGCCGAGACAAATATTGAGACCGAGGGCATTCAGCCGCTCGAATACAAATGGTCTGTGTCGGAAATAGGCGTGGCTGCGAGGACAATGCGCAATCGAGGGTGCTTGGGGCAATTTTGCCAACAGATCAAAATCGCTCTCCGCTAATTCATTCAGGTGCGCGATGAGCAGGCGATGGCAGTGGCGATTGACGCTGCCAGTCCGGCTCGGACCCGCCCGCGAGCCGGCTTCCGATCGCGGCGGGTCGAGCTTTTCGAGGAAAGCGGCCAAGGGCGTGTTCGCGCCGCAGTCATCCATTGGCCGCCCAAGTGATTTTAGAAACTCGAACAGCGGACCTGATTGCTCGCAAAACATTTCCATCTCTTCACGCGATTCCGCGATGTGCGTCGTGAACAAGTATCCGTCGCGCGCTACGATTTTTTCACAGGTTCGATACAACTCGGCCGACACTGTAAAAGGAGCATGGGGCGCCAGGCCAATTCCACCGCGATTGTACGGTATTGATTTGAGATTTCGAAGCGCTTCCGACACGATTTCGCCGATGGTCTGTCGGGACAGGCGTGCCGCCTGCATCGCGGGTTTCACTGGCGGGTTCACGTCAATGAACTCCGCGCACCACCAGATCCTCAACCGCGTTGGAAGAAGCTGCGCGATCAACTCTGGAAACGCTTCAAGATTGACGATTGAAGTTGTGCCGAACCGCCGCGCTTCACCGAAGCCATCGGCAATTGAACGCAGGTAATCCCTCGGGGTCAGCTCGGCTTTCTCCGCGTTGATTCCGCGAATCCAGTCCGCGAACGAGTTCTGGTGCGGAATTCGGCCGCGCAGGCAGGTATAATCGAGATGACAATGTGCGTTGATGAGCCCCGGCAGGAGAATGTGCTCGCCGAGATTCACCACCTCGTCTTTTGCCGCAACGGTTGCAGGCAACGCTGATAATTCGGAAAATTTCCCGACTTCAACGATTCGATCTTGATGGACGCGCACGGCGCCATCTTCGATCGGCGCGCCGTCCATCGTCACGACGCAGCGCGCGCGAACGATCACGATTCGCCCTTTACCACTTTGCGGGCGGCCGCAATGAGGAGATTGCAGGCTTCCTGACAAAGCAATGGAATCGCCGTCCGGCCGCCTCCGGTCTGATCGTGTGCGGGATCAAATTTCTCTAGTGACAATCTTGTCGAAGGCGATGCGCCCGAGTCGTCGCGTTTCCACAAAATTGTTCGCAAGCATCCTCCGTCTGAGCGACAAAAATCTCCGATGAGATCATCGGTCTGTGCATCGGAGATTTTTGCAGCTACGCGATAGATCCCACTCTGTCTTGCCAGAGTTTGACGCCAAGGCGTCGGCAGCAGTTGTCCTGATCTCCAGACGCGCCAAACCGCCAATCTTCCCGGATAAATTGCGTCGATCACCGAGATAATCGTTGCTAAATCAGGTACCAAAATTCTCCAGCCGTGCCGCAAATTGGGGGCGGTTTTTAGAGGCCGGTAATTTCCGACGTCGTCAAATTTGGCAATCTCGATTGCTTCCTCGGCGGCATAATCGCGTAAATCGCGCCGACCGACATCGTCGCGATGAGACAAGGCAAAGGCGAGATCGCTGCGGCGGATCTCGATTTGCCCGATGACCGTTCGCTCGCTCGCGAGCAGTGATTCGAACAAACGTTCCGGTTCCGTCACCGAAACGCGCGCCAAATCAATCGGGCAACACCTTCGAGAAAATCGCGATCCGATTTGTCGAACGCGTCGAGCTTGCCACTCTCCACATTAATAACGCCGACGACCCGATCGTGCTCGTCGTCAATAATCGGCACAATAATTTCCGATTTCGTCGACCAAAAATTCGGCAGAAAACAGGGTTCCTTTTTCACATCCGGAACCATGACGGTTCGACGCGACTCCGCTGCTTTCGAGCTCAGACCCTGTGCGATCGGGAAACGGGGACAGGCCGGTCGCATTTTGTTGGTTGCCGCCTCGATGACAAACTCGTGGCGATTGATTTTGTAG
>QHNU01000301.1 GCA_003218525.1 Verrucomicrobiota bacterium | reverse complement strand
CCGCAAAGACTAAATCCGATCCACACTTGGAAATCGCTCACGTGCTTTTCATCGACGTAGTCGGTTACTCAAAATTGCTGGTCAACGAGCAGCGTGCAGTTATTGAAGAATTGAATCAGTTAGTGCGGAAAACTCCGCAGGTTCGAAAAAGCGATGCGGCCGGTAAACTGATCCGAATTCCGGCTGGTGACGGGATGGCGCTGGTATTTTTTCAGACTCCGGAAGAACCAGTGCAATGCGCCATGGAGATTGCGAAGACGCTAAAAAACCGCCCCAACGTTCGGCTGCGCATGGGCGTGCATAGCGGACCGGTCGACCAGATCAAAGACGTTAACGACCGAACAAATGTGGCCGGCGCCGGTATAAACGTTGCGCAGCGGGTGATGAGTTGCGGAGATGCTGGCCACATTCTGGTTTCCAAACGCGTGGCAGATGATTTGGCGCAAGATCGTCTTTGGCAGCCGCTACTGCATGATCTTGGTGAAATCGAGGTGAAGCACGGCGCCAAGCTCGGCATCGTTAATCTCTACAGTTCTGAGCTGGGTAATTCGCAACTGCCTCAGAAGTTCGCGTCCGAGATATTAAGTTCCAACAGCAAGTCCGCGCGAGAAGATAATGAGGCGGACGCGCCGGAGAAAAGCATCGCTGTGCTACCGTTCGAGAGCCTGAGTGCGGATCCGAACAACACCTTTTTCGCCGACGCCATTCAGGATGAAATCCTGACTGACCTTTCCAAGATCGCGGAGTTAAAAGTGATCAGCCGTACCTCGGTCATGCAATACAAGACAGGGGTGAAACGCAACCTGCGCGAAATCGCAGATGAACTTGGAGTGGCCTACATCGTCGAAGGTAGCGTGCAACCTGCTGGCAACCGTGTGCGCGTCAGAGCGCAATTAATCGACGCTAGGAGCGACAAACACGTCTGGGCGGAGCGATATGATCGAGCACTTGACGATGTATTCGCCATCCAGACCGACATAGCTAAGGCGATTGCCGATCAGCTTCAGGCCAAGCTTTCCCCGGCGGAGAAAGCGGCGATCGAGCAAGCGCCTACGGATAATCTGCTGGCTTACGATCGCTATCTGCGCGGAAAGGACCTCGCAGGCATGATAACGTTCGACGCACGCGTGCCTGAGAATATGCGGCAGGCAATTCGACTGTTGGACCAAGCTGTAACGCATGATCCAAAGTTCCTCGTCGCATACTGCGAACTAGCTCGTGCCCACGCGTTCACCTACTTTCAGGGTACCGATAGAACTCCTGCCCGCGTTCGACTTGCCGAAGCGGCATTGACCAAGGCTCTTCAGCACGGTGGCGATCGTGGCGAGACCCACTTGGCTGCTGCGTGGATTACTTATCTCTGCTATCGCGATTACGAGCGAGCACTCGCAGAGATCGCGATTGCGAGGAAGCAATTGCCAAACGATCCGGCTATTTTCCAATTGGCAAGGCAGGTTGGAACAATGTGTGGTGGATTTGGAACGTGCGGCCGAGCTCGATCCGCGTAGCATTTGGCTGCTTCAGCAAACTTCGCAGACCTACTGGTTACTGAGACGCTTTCCCGACATGGTGCGCTTGCTGGATCGCACACTGGCCGTCGCCCCGGCAGATTCCAGTACGCGCGTGACACGTGGGCTGGTTGATCTCGAATGGCACGCCGACACCGGCCCGGCGCAAAGTTGTATACAGAGCGTGTTGTCGGAAGAGCCAGGTGTCGCAGATATAATCGCCGACCATTGGCTGTACGTGGCACTGTGCCGTCGCGATGACGAGCAGGCTGCCCGCGCGCTTGCTTCTACTTCTCCGGAAGGAATCATTCCGTTTAACGTGCGAATGCCTCGCTCGTTCTTGGAAGGTTTAGCGGCCCAAGCTCGCAATGATCATACCGCGGCGGTAGCGGCATTTGCTACCACTCGAACGGAAATGGAGGAATCTCTGCGCAAACAGCCGGACTATGCCGAAGCTTTGTGCATCCTCGGGATGAGTGACGCCGTGCTCGGTCGCAATGAAGATGCGATCAATGAGGGCCGGCGGGCGGTCGCGCTTTTGCCGACGACGAAAGATGCGATGGCTGGAGCAGAGATTGCACGGAATTTGGCAATCATTTATGCCTGGGCCGGCGAAAAGGATCTCGCCATCAAGCAACTGGAAGAGGTTCTGCCGCTGTATGGCCCGATCTCCTACGGCCAACTGCGTCTGCATCCGTGGTGGGATCCCTTGCGCGACGATCCGCGCTTTGAGAAAATCATAGAAGAGGCGAAAAAACCGGTCGCGTTGAACTGCCGCTGAAGACAGCGGCAGCTACCACAGCGTTTGTTTTCGCCAAAAGCTTACGCTACTTTTTATTCAGCTGCGCAAGCACCTCCGGATCGCGCACATCCGCCCAAGCGCCTTCGAGCTCGAACGCTTGGACTTTTCTTCCTGATTGCGCCAGATCGCGAATGGCATCGGTCAATTCGTATTCGCCGCGCGGGGACGGCTGTAGTTTCGCCGTCCAATCAAAGATGCTGGGCCGGAAGGCATAGACTCCGGCGTTGTACCATGTGGTAGTAGTTTCGCCCGGCTGCGATTTCTCGCGGATATCGGTGACTTCCATCCGCTCATTAACAAAAACCGCGCCCCCTTTGCTCACATCTTCGTTTTGTTTCACGCTCACGATCGCCTGGGCAGCGTCCGCCAGATCGACAATCGATTTGTAGTTCATCGGATCGACCAAAATATCTCCGTAACTAAGTATAAAAGGCGATTGGCCGACGAAGTCGCGCGCCAGATCGACGACACGGCCGGTTCCATCCTGCACTACCTGGGTCGCGTATTTGATTTGCAAACCAAAGCAGGTGCCATCGCCAAAATAATTTCGAACGGCGTCGCCGTGATAACCGACAATGATCAAAAAGTCTTTAATTCCTGCCGCCTGTAATCCTTCGACGATATGTAGCAGGATTGGTTTTCCCCGCACTTTGATCATCGGTTTGGGGAGGTCTGCCGTCAGCTGACGCATCCGCGTGCCGCGACCAGCGGCAAGCAAAACGGCTTTATCGATCGTGGCCATGACTGTGATTAACACCATGTCACGATACGGTCGATTCGTCTTGAAGGGGATCGCGGCGGCCGCGTTGTCGATTTCGTTCGGGGCTCTACACATGTGGGGAGCAGCTCTTCTGGGGAGCACAGGCTGCTAGCCTGTAGCATTCGGCAGCTTGCCGAATGCATGCGTTTACAACATGCCCGGTATCTCAAAACCGGTTCGCGGCAAGCTGCCGCGAACT
>QHNU01000300.1:2140-4514 GCA_003218525.1 Verrucomicrobiota bacterium | reverse complement strand
AGATAGGAGGCAACGTCCGAAGGAAGTAGACCCCGTACGCAAATTGGGCCGGACATTCCCACGAATATTCGGCCCAAAATCAACCGCAGTGGATTCTATCGCACCCTGTAGTAGCCGTGAACCCAGACCCGATGATGGTGCCGCCAACCCCAATGTCCGGGAGCCCAGACATAGTAGCGCGGACCCGCCCAATAGCCTGGACCGTGAACGTAATACGGCCGGTCACCTACGCCGATATTGACTATTACTGCCTTTGCTGGCGCCGCCGCAAATAGGCACGCCACCGCTGTGAGAATTATCCCAATTCTTAGTTTCATAACTTTCCCCTTTGTCTTCGGATTAAGACGCACGTTGGATGCCTTTTATTCGCGCCAGAAAGGAGGAGTATTATTATGCAGTTGCCTCGACCACCGCGAGTTGCGCCGGTTCGACCCATTTCCCATGCTCCCGAATAAGGTCCTTGAGGCGATCTACCGCCTCCGCCTCGGGGATGTTAAATTTCACCGGTTGTTTCCCGACGTATAGGTTCACTTTGCCAGGTGCACCTCCAACGTAGCCGAAGTCTGCGTCCGCCATTTCACCGGGCCCGTTCACGATGCAGCCCATGATCGCGATCTTCACGCCCTTGAGATGTACCGTTGCCTCTTTAATCCGGGCCGTCGTTGTTTGCAGATTAAACAAGGTCCGCCCGCAACTTGGACAGGCGACATAATCGGTCTTGAAAATCCGTGAACCGGCCGCCTGCAAGATGTTGTAGCTCAATCGGAGCGATTGCCCCGGCGCTTTTTCGCCTTGGACCAGAATGGCGTCGCCGATTCCGTCGCAAAGCAGACTGCCAATATTGGTCGATGCAGTCAGGAGCGTTTCGAGGAAATCAGGCGTAGGGGCGATTGACCTCGCCAGTCCGGCTCGGACTCGCCCAGGTCCGTTGGGGGCAACGGCCCCTACCAAAACGTCCTTTAGAAGAATGGGATGACGCGCTTGCAGTTTCGCAGCGAGCAAGCGAAACGCGCTGGTCACCGGCAACTCGACCTCATCTTTGACCGTGACGAATTGTGAGTCTGGCGACTGATCGATGCGCACAATCGCTTCATCGTCGCGCGGATCGATCTCGACGATGTTGGCCTTTTCGTAAACGATTTCGGGTTTGTAATCGCCCATTCGATCAATCTTGTGCGCGATTTTTTCGTGCTCCTCTCTCCGAATGACGACGCGGACCAACTCCGCGCCGCCGACTTTGATCCGTAGCGGCGGTTTCTGACCGTCGCTTGCTTCGTCTGGCCGGTCGGAGACCGCCGCTACAAGGATAGTGTCCGTCGACCGTCGTTGATACGAAAACGGATCGAACGAAATTGCTGATTTCTGAGTTCTGAGTTCTGATTTTTCCCTTCCGCAATCCGCAAGCCGCAATCCGCAATCAATAAGCGCCTTCGCTACTGGTATTTCGTGAATACTATCTTCCGTTAACGAGACACGAATAGTATCGCCAATGCCATCGGCAAGAAGCGAGCCGATGCCAATCGCGCTCTTGATTCGCGCGTCTTCGCCTTCGCCAGCCTCGGTCACGCCAAGGTGAATGGGGTAATTCCAGGTAGGAGCGATTGACCCCGCCAGTTCGGCTCGAACCCGGCGCGGCGGTTCAGGTGAACTACCCCTATTATTGCGGGAATCTCCAGGTAGGGGCGATTGACCTCGCCAGTCCGGCTCGGACAGGCCCGGCCGGTTCTGGGGAACCGCCCCTACCATTTCGTCCAACTCAGCGAGCCGCGCGACCAGAAGGCGATAGGCAGCGATCATCACTTTCGGGTTGCTCGATTTCATCGAGAAAACGAAGGCGTGGTAATCGAGATCGCGCGCAATCCGGGCAAACTCGAGGGCGCTTTCCACCATGCCGAGCGGCGTATCGCCGTAGCGGTTCATGATGCGATCGCTGAGCGAGCCGTGATTCGTTCCGATTCGCATCGCGATACCGCGTTCCTTGCATAGTCGCACCAGGGGCGTGAATCGCTGTCGAATCCGATCGAGCTCGGCGCCGTATTGCTCATCGGTGTACTCGATGATCTTGAATTTCTTCGAGTCGGCGTAATTACCCGGATTGATCCTGACTTTGTCGACCCATTTGGCCGCTTCCATCGCCGCCTCGGGCTTGAAATGAATGTCGGCAACGATCGGCACGTCGCAGCCGCGCTCGCGCAACCCGCGCACAATGTGCTGCAAATTCGCTGAGTCTTTTACGGTCGGCGCGGTGATGCGGACTATTTCACACCCGGCGGTGGCCAATTCCATCGTCTGCGCAATGGACGCTTCCGTATCCATGGTGTCGCAGGTAATCATCGATTGCACCCGAATCGGATTTTCACCGCCAATCCCGACG
>QHNU01000300.1:0-2093 GCA_003218525.1 Verrucomicrobiota bacterium | reverse complement strand
TCTGTGGTTCGACTAGCACCGCTGTTCCGTAACAAAGAACCTCGGTTACGCCCTGCATGATTTCGGTCGCGTCGTAGCGCAACCCGATGACGGCGTTGGCGCCGACCTGCTGCGCGTGCTGCAGGCACAGGTCAAGCGCGTGCTCCCGCGTTTTCTCGCAAAGGTCGGTCAGAATGGTGATGTTGCCGCCAACGAGGGTCTGCAGGCCCGCCCCGATGGTACCGAATATCGAGCGGGAGCGCACGATGATGCCTCGCACGACGCCGAACGTTTTTACAATCCGATAGCCGTCCAGCTCAAAAGCCGTCGTGGTCATGGCTGCGTTCATGCGGCCAATTTATAAGAGATCGGCGCGTCTGCACGCCTTTCAGCTACGGCTCTTGCCCGGCTTTCGGCTGCGGTGCCTGGGTTTCGAGCTGGTCGAGCTTGCTCTTTACGAATGGCAAATCCTGGACGTCGAAAAAGGTGACGTAAAGCATGTAGCCGATGATCAACACGGCGCAGCTGGTTTGGACAATCTCGAGGAGGCGCATATTTACTGGTTTGCGGCGGACGGATTCGATAAGCGCGAGCACGATGTGGCCGCCATCCAGCACTGGAATTGGGAGCATGTTCAAAATGGCAAGGTTCACATTCAGGATCACGCTAAACCACAACGCGAGCTGCCAGCCGCGCTCATTCTGAAACAGCATGTAATAAATGCGGCCGATCCCGACCGGTCCGCTGAGGTGTTGCAGTTTCACGTCCGATTTCGGTGACGCGACCGCCCCGATGGTGTTCAAAGTGCTCGTCACACTATTATAAATTTGCTCAATCGGATTGGGGTGCGCGAGCGACAGGCGTCCAGTCGCGTCCCATTGAATGCCGATGCGCGGCGTTTTTTCGCCGGGCAAAATTTTCGGTGTTACCGTCGCCTCGAACGATTTGCCGCGCCGTTGCACCTGCAAGATGATCGGCTGATTCGGGTGCGATTCGATGAAATCAGCCAGCGCAATCGGATGATAGATATGAATGCCGTTATAGCCGGTAATCACATCGCCCGGTTTTAATCCCGCCGCCGCTGCCGGTGTGTCCGGCTGGACCTTTTCGACGATTGGAGTTTGCGCCGGCAGAATCAATACCTGCCGCACGCTCTTGCGCCGCCAGCCGCGTGCTTCCGCCTTGTAGGGAACGACATCGAAGGTGAGCTGTTTACCGTTACGCTCGATCTTGAACGGAATCGTTAGGCCTTCGCTGCGAACGACGTTCCAAATCACGCTGTCGTTCATCCCGGAAAAACGCTTCACTGGTTTTCCATCTACTTCGAGAATTTTGTCGCCCGGCTGCAATCCGGCTTTCTCTGCCGGCGAAGCTTTCTCGACATAGCCAATCGTGGTCGTCATGTCGGACTCGCTTACCGGATGGCCAATGACCCAGACGATGCCGGCGAAGACCAGCGCCAGCAGCAAGCTGAAGAAGGGCCCGGCAAAGGCGACGATGATCTTATCGATCGCCGAAATCCTCGGCAGTTTTTCACGTTCGACGTCCGCTTTGCCTTCGATGATATCCATCGGCGCCAGCTGCGGAAGCGCGACAAAACCCCCGAATGGGAGCGAACCGAGAGAGTACTGGACCCCGTTGATTGTTTTTTTCCAAATCGGTTTGCCAAACCAGACGCCGAACTTCTCGATATAAAGACCACGCCAGCGCGCAGCCAGAAAATGCCCTAGCTCGTGCACCACGATCAGTAGATTGAACAAGACAAGGACCTCGAGAATGATCAGAATCACTCGCGCGATATGCGTCATCATGAGGGAATTTTCAGGCCGCGATCACTCGACGCGCCTCTTCCCGCGCCCATTGATCGGCGGCCAATATCGCATCCAGATCAGGCTGCGCAACGGAGCGATGCCGGTCCATCACCTGTGCAACCGTTTGCCAGATTCGCGGAAAACTCATGCGTTTTTCAAGAAATGCTGAGACCGCAATTTCATTGGCCGCGTTCAAAACAGCCGGAAGCGTGCCGCCGATTTCTCCGGCCCGGCGGGCCAGATTGAGCGCGGGAAAATCGTCATAGCGCGGCATCGCGAATTCCAGCTTGGATAGCTTCGCAA
>QHNU01000299.1 GCA_003218525.1 Verrucomicrobiota bacterium | reverse complement strand
CCATCGCTGCGCCGCCATCACCACCGACCCCTGGAAAGCCCCCGCAATGACGCCCTCCAGCTCAACTCCGGAGTCGCGTCCTCGCCAGGGAATGGATTACGGCGAAAGCGAGGAGGTACAAAATGTCCATGCCGCGATTCAGAGGGAAAAACGCGAACCGCGAGTCGGGCTTGAACCACTTTCCATTTGGTTGATCGCCGTTTATGGCCTGGCGATTTTCTTTGGGGGCGCATATCTGGGTCGTTTTTCCGGCACCTTCAGCGGTGATAGTTTGGATCCGATTCTAATCCCATCGGCAAAAAAAACTGCAGCCGGCGGTCCTGGCGCCGGGCAACAAGCGGCCGAGCTTTCCCCGGCCGAGCGCGGCAAAAAAATCTTTCTCGCAAATTGCGCCACTTGCCATCAAGCAAACGGCCTTGGCGTTCCCGGCCAATACCCGCCACTCGCAGGATCGGAATTCACCACTGGCGGCTCACGTCGTCCGGCGATGATCGTGCTTAAAGGTTTACAAGGTCCGGTGAAAGTGAAAGGCCAGCAATTCGGCACCGCGGTGATGCAACCGTGGGACAAGACATTGACCGATCAGAGAATCGCTGACGTTCTAACCTACGAGCGAAGTGATTGGGGCAACACCTGTCACGCCCGAACAAATCGCAGCCTTGCGCAAAGAGCTCGCCAGTCATCCGGAATCTTTTACCGAGAAGGACATTCTGGCTGTGCCTGATGAAGATCTTCCCGGCGGCAGCGCTCCCCCCGGTGCGCCACCACCTGGAAGTCCTCCTGCGCAAACGCCAGGGGCGCAGCCGCCCAAACCATAACGACGAATTGGTCAATGCTTGTGCCGTTGAGGCGCGACCATGAAAAAATACTGGCTCGTAAAACAGGAACCGGGCGCTTACTCGTGGAACGATTTTGTCGCCGATGGGAAAACGAGCTGGACCGGCGTGCGGAATTTCACAGCGCGAAACAATTTGCGCGCGATGCGCCCAGGCGATGAAGTTCTTTTTTACCACAGCGTTACGGACAAAGCTGTAGTTGGGATCGCGAAAGTTGTTCGTGCGGCCAACGGCGAAAGAAGGCGATTGGAGCACAGTCGATCTGGTCCCGGTTAAACCGCTTCTCCACCCCGTGACTCTCGAGCAGATCAAAGCAAATCCGAGATTGAAAAACATTTCGCTCGTTCGCCAATCCCGGCTTTCCGTTCATGCTCTGTCTGCCGCTGACTACCGCGAAATTCTTCGCCTTGAGCAATCGTGATATCCTGAGCGAACCGAGTGGCAGGAATAGTCAGAGATGTCTCGACTGCGCTCGACATGACAGGACAGGGCTGGAAAAAGGGGAAGTCCGGTTTCCACACTACAGAGGACCTCGCGAGGTCCTTCGCTAGCGCTCAGGATGACATGTTCGAACTAGGCGAGCGCGTCCGCGAGAATTTCGGCTATGTGTTTCGGTTTCGTGGCTGACAATTCGGTGATTTGGTGACGGCAACTCGTCCCTGATGCTACCAGCGTCACCCCGGGTCCCTCCGCTCGAATTTTTTCCAGCATCGGTGCCGCCACTTGCAGCGACAACTGGCGTTTTGACTCCATCATTCCGAACGCGCCCGCCATGCCGCAGCAACCAGTATCGAGCACCTTCGCCGTTCGGCCAGGCAAACGTTCGACCAGCTGCGCCATGAACCCCGGCTTCAGCAGCGATTTCGCATGACAATGCGCGTGGATTGCAACGGATTCAGGCCGGTGATCAAAACACGCTCTGTGCGGTTCGCGATCAAGCAGGTCATTGACGAATCTTTCGAAGAGGAAGCTGCGTTTCGCAATCGGTTCGGCGTCTGCAATTTTTAGTTCGCGATAATCGTCGGCGAACATCGAGTAACATGATGGTTCGAGAAACAGGATCGGTCTCTCGTCACCGTTTCGATTCAGCAGGCCAATGTTATGCGCGCCAAGTTTGGCTGCGGCGTCGAGATTTCCCTGGCTGAATGCTGGTCGCCCACAACACCTTCGCGCCCGCGCGAGCGAAACTTTCAAGCCGAGTGCTTCCAGCACCTTCACCGCTGCCTTCCCGATATGCGGTTCGTTATAGCGGACAAATGTATCGTCCCAAAGAATGATGCTGTTGTAGCGGCGGTCTCCGACCGCCGAGTTCGAATTAGTTCGGCGCTCAGAGAGCGCCGCCACAGGTCTCTTTTCAAACCAGCGATCGAAACGTTCGCTTGTGTATTTGGGCAGGGTTCGTCTCGCCGAAAGGCCAATAGTTTTCTCCATCAAAATGCGCAGCGGCGCGTATTCAAGCGCCGCATTCGCCAGCCGCGGCATGGCACAACCGATTCGCCCGATAGTATCCGGCCGACTAAGAATACGTTCGCGTAAGGGCAGCCCGTGTTTTCGATGAGTGGCGTAGAGCAATTCCGCTTTCAGCAGCGCCAGGTTCACGTTTGATGGGCACTCCGGCGTGCAACCTTTGCAGGAGAGACAATTGCTAAGGGCTGCATCTAATTCTTCCGATTCCAGGGGATCGCGCCCGTTTTTCCGCCATTGCAGCACTTTGCGGATCACGTTTGCCCGGCCGCGCGTGGACATGATTTCCTCACCGGTAGCGAGAAAGGTCGGGCACATGATCGGCGCATCCTTGCGGCAACCGCCGCAGCCATTGCATTGCTCAAGATTGCCGATGAAGGAGCCGTCCTTAAACGCGAACGCCAGTCTTGGCGTGAACGGTAGCTCAATTGGCCGCTCAAAATTTTCGCGCAAATGCGAGTCAACACGAAATCGACCATCCGCGAAAATTTTTCCTGGATTCATGCGACCACGCGGATCGAACACGTGTTTGATCGCGCGCATTAGCTCGAGCAGTTCCTCTCCAAGCTGGCTGCGCGTGTATTCAGTGCGCGCGATGCCAACGCCGTGCTCGGCTGAAAGCGATCCCTTGAATTGCTTAACGAGCGCCGCTGTTTCATCGGCAATCCGCCTGAATTTTCTGAGATCGTCCGCGCTATGCAGATCGAGGACGGGGCGGACATGCAATAATCCGCTGGCGGCGTGCCCATAATAGGTTGCTTCCAGCCCGAGCGGCTTCATGATCGCTTCGAGGCCGCGCACATACTCTGGCAATTGCGCCGGACGCACGGCGGCGTCTTCAATAAATGCGACCGGTTTTGCCGCGCCAATGCAGCCGGTCAGCAGGGAAAGGCCGGCTTTGCGCACAGCCCAGACCAAATCCATTTCACTCTGGCTGGTTACAATTTTCGAACGCAATCCGAGGCGGCGCGTCTGAAGCATTGCAAGTCGTTCGGCGACGTGGTCGTCGTAGAACTCGACAATCAGGACCGCCTTGCATGGCTTGGCGTCGAGCTCCATCAAATCGCGTGCGGCCTGGAAATGAAGCTGCCCTTTTGTCTGGTCAAACAGTAGCTGATCAATGTGCTCGATTGCCGCCGGCTTGAGGTCGAGCAGCTCGACTGTCGCTTGCATGGCATCGTCGACACTGCCGAAAAAAATGAGGCCGAGGCCTTTTTCGCGTGGGAGCGGACAGATTTTCAGCTCGGCCGAAAAAACCGCCGCCAACGTGCCCTCACTGCCGGCGAGGATCTCGTTCAAATTTTTCGGCGCCCGCAGAAATCGCTCGATGCCATAACCGGGCCATCGCTTTCGCAATCCCGGCGGCATTTGCTCAGCGATCTCTGTAGTATGTCGAGCAACCAATTCTGAAATCTGTTCACATTCATCGCGCATTCCATTGCCGTCGGGTCCGATCAATTCAATTCGACCATCCGCCAGCACGATCTGGGTTGAGATCGCGTGATCGGCCGTTGTTCCATAAACGGGAACGCGCGCCCCGGAGGAGTTATTTGCGATCATTCCTCCGATAGTTGCACGCGAGCTTGTGGCTACGTCGGGACCAAAACAAAAGCCGTGCGGTTTCAAAAACGCATTTAGCTGATCGAGCACGACGCCGGCGCCGACATGAACGCTCTTTGGCTCGAGATCGAGATCGGAGATTTGCCGATTGTACCGCGAGAAGTCAACGATCAATCCGTCACCGATGGCGTTGCCAACCAAGCTTGTGCCCGCTCC
>QHNU01000298.1 GCA_003218525.1 Verrucomicrobiota bacterium | reverse complement strand
ACTCTCTGAGCGGATAGGTATAAAAGGCCGAAAGGTTGAGCGGGAGTATGAGCTTCACTAAATAAGTGACCAACGCCAGACACGCGAGAACTAACCGCTCCACTGGTGTGTAGTAGACGACCATCTCCGGGTTCTGCATCTTGCCCTTGAGCGAGAATGTTACCGCCGCAAAGATCAGACACAAGATCACAAATGGAATCTTTTCCAAAATGACTCTGCGGCTAAACAGAGGTCGGTCGCGCAAATAGTCGATCGCGAATAGCGAAGCTGGCAAAGCAATTGCCTGTTCCTTGCACATGCATGACAACAGAAACAGCAACAACGAAAGACCAAACCATGCTGGTGTTCTGCTTTTCAGAAAGGAGACGTAGGCCAGTAATGAGGCCAAAGCGAAAAACGCGTACGCGCCGACCTTAAATGAAGCGCTAAGCCAGGCTACCGATTAGCGCGTAGTCAAAGCGATTGAAAAGCTTGCGAATAAATTGAAAAACGAGCAGCGTGTTGCCCAGGTGTAGGAGCACACTGACTGTCCTCAGGGCGAGCGCCGAAGCGCCAAATACCTTAAATTCGAGCGCCATGATTAACATGGCGACTGGAAAATACTGATTCCATATAACTGTGGAAAAGAGTGCTTTGATGTTCTCGAAGCTGAGGTTCCGTACCAGATGGCTCTCCAGAATCTGATTGTTATCATCGTAGTTTGTGAACTGGGACTTGAGCACCGGAAAATAAGCGACAAATGTTGCCGCCAAAACGAGACCGAGGCAGAGCAGTTCATTGCGATTCAGTCCCCCTTGCCAGCGAGCGGTCTTCAACGGCGCGGCTGCAATTCTCTGCGCTTTGCCCGATCCTTTTAACTTCTTGCGGGATGTCACTGCTCCCATGTCCCTCCTCTCAAGCTCTGTCGTTGAATGCGGTAACCTCGCGCTCCAAGGAACTCAACTGAACGAATCGCCCGCTGACAGACTGT
>QHNU01000245.1 GCA_003218525.1 Verrucomicrobiota bacterium | reverse complement strand
GATGATCCTATCCGGTCTGATTTTTTGCATCGGCTTCCTCATGATTGCGTTCACCGAGCGCAAGCAGGGATTGCACGACATGATTGCCGGCACCTACGTGATTAAGGACTGAGGAAGTCCGAGATCCGCACGCATCCCATTCTTTATGCGGGTGCGATTCCTTAGGTGATGAAATCAAGCACCAGGGATCGGGCAAAGGGACGGGTCAGAGAGGCAAAGGGAAGTGTCAAAGAGAAAGCGGGACGTGCCATTGGGAATCCAAATTTGGCAGACCGCGGAACATCCGAGAAAGTCGGAGGGAAAATTCAGCGCAAGGTGGGCGAAGTCAAAAGGGTTTTCGAAGATTGATTCCGAGGACATCTAACAAACGACAGGGGCAATTCACCGGCAGAATCTCAGGGTTTTCTCGAATTTCAGTTATAAGTTACGGGCGGCGGTTCACTGGACCGGCGCCGCGATCGGAACATCGGATTATTGAATCCGCCGGTGTCACGTAGCCGATCCAGGAATGAAGCCGTTTCCCCAACAGTCTGGGGTCAGACTCACTCGGATTTCGCACCGGCCCACAAAAGTCGCCGTCTTTTTTTGAAAAATTTCGCCAAAAACGAAGGCGAGCCGACGCCGTCTCATTGTTCCCGGGCAACATACGGCGGAATGGATGTTTTTAGTTATCTCTCCGTCCACCTGCATTAGCCTCGGTGGAAGAGCGACTCCGTCGCCCGTTCTCGACAAGCCGTTTCGCGGTTCGTTAGTTTAGTCGCATGGCTGGCAACTCTAAGTCGCGTAAAACATCATCTTCCAGGAGAAGGAAACGATCAGGAAAAGGTTTTGGCTGGATCCCTGATCTTCCCGATCACCGCGATTTCCTTTACGCCGCACCGATGGCAATGCTCCGTGCTTTGCCGCCGCGAGTCGATCTGCGCCGCCAATGTCCGCCAGTTTATGACCAGGGACAGCTTGGCAGCTGCACCGCCAACGCCATCGGAGGTGCGATCGAGTTCGACCAACTGAAGCAAGGCTTGCCCCAAATCTTTGTCCCTTCGCGCCTCTTCATCTACTACAACGAACGCGTCCTTGAAGGTACCACCAGTTCCGACAGTGGTGCGACGATCCGGGATGGAATTAAAACGGTCGCGAACCAAGGAGCCTGTCCGGAGCCGATGTGGCCGTATGTTATATCGAAGTTCAGATCGCGACCGACGACAACTTGTTACACGGAGGCAGCCAAGCATACCGCTGTAACCTACCAACGCCTGGTCCAAAGTTTGTCGCAAATGCAAGGTTGCCTTGCCTCGGGCTATCCCTTCGTATTCGGATTTACCGTTTACGAGAGCTTTGAAACAGTCGAAGTGGCCCGAACCGGCCACGCCCCGATGCCGAATACGCGCGAGCGAGTCCTCGGCGGTCACGCCGTCTGCGCCATCGGCTATGATGACCCTCAGGGGTGGTTCGTTTGTCGCAACTCCTGGGGGACGCACTGGGGAATGCGCGGCTATTTTACCATTCCTTATTCCTATTTAAGCGATGATAACCTAGCGGCGGACTTTTGGACGATTAGAGTGGTGAAATAACGGGTTTGCCCGGGATCAGCGCGTTCCGTGATAAGATTGAAGACTTTATATTTTGGCGTTGTCATTTCGCTGCTAACTACATCCCGGGCTTATAGCGCGGCCAGCACCCCAGCGGATACCGTTCGGATGTTTTACAATTGGTACGTCCACGAGGTGTTGAATGGTGCGAAACCGATCAATCAAGAGCGGACGGAAATCCGGAAGTTCGTTACGGAGCGGTTGCTTACGGAGATCGATAATAGACACAAGTCCGCTGGAGGAGTAGAGCTCGACCCATTCTTTAATACCCGCGAGATTGATCCAGAGTGGGGAAAAAACGTTGCCATAGGAAACCTCTACGTCGGGCGCATTGCGCGGCTAAATGTTATTCTCACCGGCCGTCAACGGGGGGACCGGGAATTCAAGATTAAGCTTGTCCAGGAAAACGGCGCCTGGAAGATCGACGAAGTGGATTCTAATTAGTGGCCATCTCATCCATTCATGGCGAAGCGAACTCGAAACACTCCATGGCAGCGATTTTGGTTTGAAAGCCGCGTCCTCTTCGTCTGCGCCATCGTCAGCACGAGCTTATACGGCTGCGCAGGCACCGCTGATCCGGAAGAGACAATCCGGAACTTGTACGGATGGTACGTACGTGAACTGAAGAATAACGTGAATCCGCTGATTGAACGACGCACCGAACTGAAACAATTCCTGAGCGAACGCATGTTTACGAGCATCGACAACCTGCGTTTAAGCTCGACCGGATTCGACGGCAGTGCACTACTCGATCCTCAGCAGTTCGATCAGAATTGGCATTCCCAAATCGCGATCGAGCAGATCAAAACACGCGGCGGAACGGCAACCGCCCGTGTCACGCTGATGGGCCGATTGCTCGGCAAACAAATCTTCAATGTCGCGCTCATCAAAGAAGACGGCCTGTGGAAAGTTGACGATGTGAAGATTATTGACGACAGCGGATGAAGCGGCCTTTCTGCTTAGCATTTGGGGGTCCCGCGTCATCGAGATGCGGGTTAAGTTGCGGATTGCTCGGAATCACAACCGTCCTCCTACAGCAAGCGCGGAACACAGAGGTCCATTAAGGCCGGGGTCGGGCGATTGATTCCGAACCATTCGCGAGCCCATTTGCCACCCCGGGGCGCGGTCTCGCCTCGCGCGATTTGGTTGACCCGCCACTGGTCGTCGTTCTGTCATTCCGAGCAAAGTCGAGGAATCTCTGATTATTCCGACGACACGAGAATATTGTGAGATGTCTCGGCTCCGCTCGACATGACAAAAGCCGCACAAAGGAAATAGAGCAATTGCGGCTGTCGCGTGCGTGTCCCAAGCGCACAATGATTTTCCGCGACCCTGGCGAGACCAGCCGTCGTGACTAGCTCGAATCGACCGCGGGTGAGCGGCAGCTGGCAAGACTTTTCGACGCTACGGAAAGCGCGCGAGATCAATGGCCAATGAGTGGCCGGTGTTCTAGGTTCGTCTATGGCCGGAACCGAGCCTCATCCCTACGAAACACACCTCGACGTTCGCTATGACCACTTGCAGGTAATTGATCTAGCGGAGGTCATTAACGCAGTAAGGCATCCCTGGTTCAATCAGACATTGTGTCGCGTAAACGAGTCGGTCGTCCGTCTTGGTGTCGTTAAAGGTGAATATCATTGGCACAAACACGACGATCTCGATGAATTTTTCTATGTCGTTGCCGGATTGTTCATTATCGATTTGGAAAATCGGACGGTCGAGCTCGGACCGCAGCAGGGATTTGTCGTCCCGCGAGGCATTCGGCATCGTACACGTGCCCCGAAGCGCACAGTGATTTTAATGGTCGAAGGCGAAGCGATCGTTCCCACCGGCGATTAGATTGCAATGCGCAAGGTTGTTTGCGAATGATCGAGCAGATCGCCGGCGCTGGTCAGGATCACGCCGGAATTCCGCTAGAGATGGTGCGCAGGTCATCGCCAGAAACTTTGCTGCAAATTGCCGGAGTCTGGGGTGCACTGTGATGAGTCCACGCAGCGATTTTGGCAGAGTTGCTCATGCAAGATTCGGCCGGTCAGGAAGATCAGGCAATCCACGCGAGGCTTTGATTGCTCGGGCCCAAGATTATGCCCTTATGTCGGACGCGTCGCCGCACCCGCCGCCGAGGGACCAATCCATTTATCGCAAAAAGATGGAGAGTTTGCGTAGTAGCAATGGTGACAAAGCCTGCATTTAGTGCATGGATCCGTACGCGAAACCAGGCGAGCGCAAGGTGGGCGAGCATCGCCCGCGGATCGAACACGTTTCACCCGGCGAGGCGCGAAGCAAAAATCGGCAGGAAAGACAGGCTGAAAAGCAGCAGATCGTCGCCGAAAGGCGCGCAATCAAGAAATCAGCACGGCGTCATTTGCATCGGCTACTGGAGCGCGATCTCGACGAGACCGGGAGCGAATGATTGAACTACGTCGGCTGACAAATTGCTGCGACCATTGTGACGACAACCGCCAAGAAAGTTATTGCTTATATTCCGGTGGCGCTCTTTTGGGCACTGGATTGGTGGGCGTTCACGACCGGCAGCTACGCCAGCGAGCGGGACAAGATCCTCCCAGTTTATTTCGCAGTCTTAATTTTTCTTTATATGCTGCCCGCGATCATTGCGGCTCATCGCAATCACTCCCATTTCTTCGGCATTTGGTTGGTTGATCTTTTAGGGACACCGATTTTCCTCGTTGGTTGGTTCATTGCCATGGTCTGGGCGTTCGTCGATCCGAAGCGTAAACAGGCTGTCTCATCTTGAGCTAGAGACGAGAAGTGGTGGGCCCTGGCGAGACCCGCTCACCTGATTATATTTCAATCGTGAAAAACGCGACGGTTCTCGCGTTTATGATGATCGCTCTCGCTGCTTTGGGCGGAGAGGATTTGCCTGGGAACGCTGAACCGAATCCGTCTGAAGTGGAACCACCTATTTTGCCTGGAAATCTCGTTCCGGAAGAGTCGGCCAAGAGCGACGGTGCGATCGATGTTGGCCAGCTCGAACGCAAGCTGGTGCGCGCTAAAGAAAGTGCAGCAGCTGCGGAACGGCTGTTCAAAATTGGCGTGCTGGCAAAGTTGGAAGCAGAAAACCGGGCTATGCGAGTGGTAAAATTAGAAGCCGAGCTCGCGCAAGCCCGGCTCGCGACGGCCGAACTGGAGCTCGATCAAAAACAGCAACAGTTCGATGCCGGCGAAATCGCGCGAACGGAGCTGAATGTTGCGCAGACGCAATTGGCTCAGGCGAAGCAAGTCGCAGAAATGGCATTGACTAACCAGAAGAAAGCCGAACTGGATGCCGCTGCCATCAATCTGGCACGCCAGCAGAAACTGCTCGTGCTTGGTAGCGGTCGAAAATCTGCCGTTCGCCGGGCCGAGGAAAAGCTTGCTGAGCTGAAACAGGCGAGCCAGTAGTCGCGCTTGTGGATTCAGACGTTGCTCCGACGAGGGCGGATACAGAAAATTTACTGGCTGTGGGCGGATCACGACCGCGGCTGTTTCTTTGTTGCCATATGTGAACGTTTCATCATCACCGACTATCTGGTCGGTGCTTTCGCGGCCGTGTGCTACGCGGTAAATAAACAAGGCCAATTTCTTACTTTCAAAGACGGAGCAGAGGTCGATTTCCTCGGCGTCAAAATTTTCTAGCGGGGAATGGCCAGATAATTGCGATATCTTTGAAGCCTGATGCCTAATGCTGTGATCAGTGCGGCCGGACCGGATCACGTTCTTTGCACGCGTGCTGGTCGCCGTGTCGAATATTTGAGCATTGCCTGGACGTCGCTAGAAGCAGTCATCGGAATCACCATTGGCGTTCTTGCCGGGAGCGTGGCGCTGATCGGATTCGGGGCTGACTCGGTCATCGAAGTGGCGTCGAGTTGCGTGCTGCTTTGGCGCCTAGCTGCGAGTTCAGATGAACGTGAGAAGCGTGCTCAGCGCTTGGTCGGGGCGTGTTTCTTCGCACTAGCGGCTTACATTGCGATAGATGCGTCGGTCGATTTGCTGAAGCACGAAGCGCCCAAAGCAACTTACCTCGGAATGATTTATGCCGCCGCCTGCGTCATCGTGATGCCGGGGCTTGCACGGGCCAAACGCCGCGTCGCCGCACAGCTCGGGAGTGACGCACTGCATGCCGATTCCCATCAGAGCGACATCTGCGCCTATCTCTCGGTCATTCTGCTCGCCGGGCTAGCGCTGAATGCCTTGCTTGGATGGTGGTGGGCCGATCCGGTCGCGGCACTCGGCATGTTGCCCATCATCGTCCGCGAAGGCGTTGCCGGTCTACGAGGTCAGACCTGCTTACACGCGCATTTCTGAGACCAGTTGATCACGACGTTTTCTGAGACATGATGAACGCTTGCCGATTATGCCTGACCGGCTGTTAACCGATACCATCGATGCCGAGCTCGCGCCTGGCGCGCGCAACGCGATTCGCGTCTGCCTGCGGCTCGAGCCAGAGGAACGGATCACAATTATTACCGACGAGGCGACGGTGGAGATCGCGGCAGCGTTGCAGGCCGAAGTGGAGGATGCAGGGGCGGAATACGCGGTGTTTATTCTCGAAAACTACGGCGAGCGGCCGCTGAAAGGCATGCCACAGATCGTGCTCGATGATCTGGCGCAGTCCCAAGTCTCGATTTTCGCCGCCCAGACTCAGCCCGGCGAACTCGGATCACGCATGCAAATGAGCGATGTCGTCAATAAGCGTCACATCCGGCACGCGCACATGGTGAACATTAATCGCGAGATCATGCTTGAAGGAATGCGCGCGGATTTTCGGGCCGTTGATGCTTTGAGCCAGCGCCTGGTCGAGCGTGCCCGCCTGGCTAAACAGATCACTTGCCGTACGTCGCGCGGAACGGGCTTCGAAGCGGAGTTTTCGCCCAAGCTCAAATGGCTCAAGACGAGCGGGATCATTAGCGACGAAAAGTGGGGAAACCTACCCGGCGGCGAAATTTTCACATCACCGGCAAACACAAACGGCACGTTCGTGGTCGACGGCGTGGTCGGAGATTATCTCTGCCAAAAGTATGGCGATTTGCGTAACACGCCCATTATCATTGAAGTGAAGGATAACCGGATCGTCGATTTGCGTTGCGACAACAAAGAACTGCTTGCCGATTTCCAGGCTTACACCAATACCGATGAAAACAGCAATCGCGTGGGCGAATTCGCCATCGGGACAAATACAGCCTGTACTCGAGTCATCGGCAATATTTTGCAGGACGAAAAGATTCCCGGTGTCCATATCGCATTCGGTCATCCCTACGCCGAACACACCGGCGCGAATTGGAAATCGAAAACGCACATTGATTGTGTCGGGCGCGACTTTGACATCTGGTTCGATGGCGAACAGATGATGGAATCTGGCAGATTTCTGATCTGATCCCGAAGTTTTGCGCGACTTGCGTTGCGTGGCGTCTGCTGTCGCAGCGGACT
>QHNU01000244.1 GCA_003218525.1 Verrucomicrobiota bacterium | reverse complement strand
GATGCCACCTGCGACTTTGAGAGAGAGAGAAGACGAATTCCCATGGCATCGAGAATGATTTGTCCCAGGACCACAGCGACGACCAGAATGATGGCAGCGTAAAATATGCCTCGCCGAGCAACACCACGGCGTTCCGCGGCGCTCAATGAGGCAGTCAGACCCGCAAAAACAGCCAGCGTACTAATCGGGTCCACCGTCGTCCAGATCATTACGAAATCCCGAATGATTTTTTCCAGCATCGAGCGTTAAGTCTTAGCGCGATCGCGAAGCTTATACTAATAACCGCTTCAGCTCGTCGACGCATAACTGC